>WFXI01000134.1 GCA_015490675.1 Hydrogenothermaceae bacterium | reverse complement strand
ATCAAAAAAAGTGGTTCTTGGTATTCTTATGGAGATATAAAACTTGGACAGGGTAAAGAAAAAGCAAGAGAAAGATTAAAAACAGATACAGCTTTAGCAGAAGAAATAAAACAAAAAATTTTAGAGGCAATGCAAAATGGCTGATTTAGATACAATTTTAACTAAAGCAGTTAAAGATGGAGCATCAGATATACATTTGAAAGTTGGACTTCCACCGTTTTTTAGAATTAATAAAAGATTGCAGCCTCAAGTTGAATTTGGGAAATTATCTCCAGATGATATTCTTTCTTTTGTAAAAAAAGTAGTTCCAACAGAAATAAAAAGAAACCAGCTTGCAGAAAAAGGAGAACTTGATATCTCTTATTCAATAGCAGGAGTTAGCAGATTTAGGGTCAATATATACAAGCAAAGAGGAACTTTTGCCTTTGCTTTTCGTATTTTAAAAACAAAGATTCCTACCATTGACGAACTTATGCTTCCTCAAAAGCTTAAAGATATAGCTCTTGAAAGAAGAGGACTTGTTTTAGTGACAGGACCTACAGGTTCTGGAAAATCTACAACTTTAGCTGCAATGATTGATTATAGAAATGAAAGAGAAAGAGATGTAATAATTACTATTGAAGACCCTATAGAATATGTTTTTAGAGATAAAAATAGTTATATTGCTCAAAGAGAGATAGGACTTGATACTATGAATTTCTCAACTGCTTTAAGGGCAGCTCTTCGTGAAGACCCTGATGTTATTCTTGTTGGAGAAATGAGAGATTTAGAAACAATAGAAACAGCTATTAGGGCAGCTGAAACAGGACATCTTGTTTTTTCTACATTACATACGCAAAATGCTAAAGAAACAATAAACAGAATTATTGATATGTTTCCATTAGAAGGACAAAATCAAATAAGAATACTCTTAGCAGCCACCTTGAAAGCTGTAATATCTCAAAGATTAGTTCCTAGAAAGGATGGTAAGGGGGTTGTTGCAGCCGTAGAGCTACTCATTAATACTGGTGCTATATACGATGCAATTTTAGACCCTGATAAGTTTGAGATGATTAATGATTTAATGGAAAAAGGTAGAAGTCAATATGGAATGCAAACCTTTGAGCAAGCATTACTTGATTTATATAACAAAGGCTTAATAACAAAAGAAGACGCTCTTGCTGCATCAGAAAATCCTGCAGACTTAGAGCTTAGAATGAAAGGTATATCTACGGAGACTTCTATGGATGACACTGAGTTTGGAGGCTCATTTGAGTATTTTGCTGGTGGAGAAGAATAGAATTTGAAAGCAAAAACATATGCTTTTAAATTACTTTCAAAAAGAGACTACTTTAAAGAAGAATTAAGAAGAAAATTATTACAAAAAGGATTTTCTGAAAATGAAGTTGAAGAGACTATAGAGTATCTAGAAAAAGAGGGATATATAGATGACGAAAAGTTGGCTAAAAGATACAAAGAAAAATATTTAGAAAAAGGATATTCTTCATTAAAACTAAAGTCTAAGCTATATGCAAAAGGTTACAAACCAGAAGATAGTTTTTCTTATGAAGAAGAACTTCAGTCTGCACTAAATAGACTAAAAAAATACAAAAAAGAAAAAGACTTTTACTCTATTGTAAAATATCTCGTTAACAGAGGATTTAGCTATTCTATAGCAAAAGAAGCTACGAATATATATCTAAATGAGGCTGAATGAAAGCAATATCACCAAAAGACCTGCCATTAGAAGAAAAAACTGCCTGTAGTATAGGAAATTTTGATGGATTTCACGAAGGGCATATTAGAGTTTTAAAAACTCTAAAAAATGAAGCTACAAAAAGGAATTTAAAAACAGTTGTTATTTCTTTTAATCCACACCCTAGAGAGGTCTTTACAGGTGAGCCTCTTTGTAGAATTACAAATTTAGAAACAAAAAAGGAATTTTTGAAAAGATTAGGCATTGACTATTTTTTAGTAATTCCTTTTTCAAAAGATTTTGCAAATAAAACACCTGATGAATTTATAGAATTTTTAAAAGAAGACTTAAATTGCAAGTTAGTGGTTGTAGGAGAAGAATGGAGATTTGGAAAAGATAAAAAAGGAGATATTAATTATTTAAGACAATTTATAGAAGTAATTCCTGTAAAAAAAGTTTTACTTAATAGTGATAAGCTTGGCTCTTCTTTATTAAGAAAATTATTAAGGGGAGGAAGAATAGATGAAGTTAACAAATTAATAAATAGAACTTATTGTTTAAAAGGCAAAATAATCAGGGGAAAAGGGCTTGGGAAAAAATTAGGATTTCCAACTATAAATATAGACCCTGTAGAAAAGTTATGTTTAAAATACGGAGTTTATGCAGGTTTTATTGAGATAAATAATAAAATTTTTAAATCTGCAATTAATTTTGGGATAAGGCCAACATTTGAGGGAAAAAATCTATTAATAGAAGTTCATATAATTGAAAACTTTAAAGAAGAAATAAATCAAGATTTTGCTAAAGTTTATTTTATAAAATATATAAGAGAAGAAAAAAAATTTGATAGCGTTGAAGCTTTAAAAGAGCAAATCTCAAAAGATATAAAAACAATTGAGGAAATTTTAAATGAAAAAGAGTATAAGCTTAATAACTTTAGTTAATTTATTAATTTTTAGCTTTGTTTTAGCAAAAAAAACAGATGAAATAAAACTACCAGATGTTATATTTCCTCTAGAAATAATAGCAGTAAAACAAGAAGAAAAAGAGCCTCTAGAACCACCAAAAGTTTTAGAAATTAACCAAATAAATGTTGAGTTTAATATTGATTTACCTTTTGTTTATCCAGTAGATATAAAGCCAATAGTTGCAAACATACAAAAGCCAAAAACTTTTTTAGGATTTCCTCCTGAAAAGGCAGAGCTTGCAGATATTATTACAAAATTTCAAGATGGAAATTTCATCTTTGCATATCAACAGGCGAAAGAGTATATAAACAAATACAGTAAAAAGAAAAAAATAGATAAAAATTTACTTGCTGTTGCAAGTTATGTTTTAGGACTTTCTGCTTATGAGATAAGTGATTTAGAAGAATCGTTAAAAGGTTTTGAATATGGGTGTAATACAGATTTTTATTTAAAAACAGAAAGCTGTATTTCTGGTGCTGTTGTTTCAATACTACTCTCAGATTTACCAAGAGCAAAAGTTTTTCTGCAAGAAGCAACTTTAACAGACGAAAATCAGTTTTTAAGGTCTATTATTAACTTTTTAAACAAAGAGCAGGATACAGATTTTCAAAATGTAAAATGTGAAAACCTTGATTTGGGCTTTGTAAATTATTGTAAGCTTGCTAAAGGCTACTACTTTGCAAACCAAAATAAATTGAGCGACGCTTTAAAAACTTTAGAGCAAGTTAAAAATTATGACAAGTATAAAACTATTTTAAAGGCTATTATTTATTTAAAGAAGAAAGATTTTTCAAAAGCAGAAACCCTTTTTGATGAATTTTTAGATAAGTATTCAAGAGCAGATATATTTTCTAAATATGCAATTTATGGAAAGTTAATAGTTTTTGCTCATAAAGGAGAAATTCAAAAAGTCTTAGATGAAATAGGAAGTTTAGAGATTAGAGATAAAAATTTAGCTCAAAATGTTTATATTTATGTTTCTTATCAACTTCTAAAAAATGGAAAATACATAGATGCTTTAGCTGTAGCTCAGAAAGCGTTAGGTTTATCTGATAAAAATAAAGAAACTTTAAAAAAACTTATTGCAATTTCAGCTTACAATGCAGGATTTTATGAATATGCTTATAAATTATTAAAAGGAATAGATGAGCCTTTATTTAACCTATATACAGCATTTGCATTGATAAATCTTGGTAATTTATATGAAGCAGAATTTTATTTAAGAAAAGCTTATAAATACTCACAAAGAGACTATATAAAAGAAAAAGCATTAAAATACCTTGCAGATATTTATTACTTTACTAATAAAGACCTAAAACTGCTTGAAACTATAAAACTTATAAAGAAATATGACCCTATTTTTGCTTCTAATATGCTTGGCTGGTATTTCTTTAAGAAAAAAGAATATGACAAGGCATATCAAGCCTTTAAAGATACTTATATGAAAGCAGTTTCAGCATTTAATATGGGAAATGAAGATTTAGCTTACAAAATAATAAAAGATAAAAACGATAGAAAATCTAAATTTTTAAAAGCATATATATTCTTAAAAAAACTACAGCTTTCAAAAGCCAGAAAAATACTGAAAGAATTATCAAAAGGCACAGATAAAATAGCACAGGAAGCAGGTTATTTATATGCTTATTCTTACTTTTCAAATGGAGAATATGAAAAATCTGCAAAGGCATTTGAGGAGTATTACAAAAGATTTAAGGATACACCTCTTGGGAAAAGGGCATATTTAAGAATGGCAGATAGCCTCTATAATATGGGCAAGAAAGAAGAAGCAAAAACTTTATATACCCACTTTATAAAAAAATATGCAGGAACACCAGAGGCAGTTGACGCAGCGTATTTATTAACAATTATGGAAATGAAAGAAAGCTCAAAAGATGTAGAAAATCAGATAAAACAGTTTATAGAAAAATATCCAGATTATCCACATATAGACTTACTAAAACTTCAGCTTGCTAATGTTTATTTTGAAAAAGGAAAACTAGAAGAAGCAGTGAAACTTTTAAGACAGCTTGCAGACAAAAACAGTGAAGTATCACAGCAAGCATTATACAGGCTTGGATACATTTTAAAATCTTCAGGAAAAGTAAATGAAGCAAAAAAGGTATTTTTAGAGTATTTACTAAAGTATCCAGAAGGAGAATTTACAGTTCCTGTGAAACAGCTTTTAGCAGAGATTTATGAAAAAGAAGGAAATTATGAACTTGCATTAAAACTTTATCAGCAACTACCACAAACAGACCAAAATATTTATAAAATAGCACTTTTAAACTTTAAACTTGGAAACTACTTTGAAGCAAAGAAAAACTTTTACAAACTTTACGAAAAATATCCAAAGTACAGAAATGATATAGCATACTATCTAGGAATGATAGAGCTAAAAAAAGGCAATTTAAAACAGGCTAAAAGATACTTTGAAGAAGCAGTTAAAGGAATGGACTATAAGAAAGTTGCACAGAGCTATTTAATTTTAGGAGACCTTTATGAGGAAGAAGGAAAACTAGAAGATGCGTTAAACCAGTATGTTAATGTTATTTACCTATACTCACAGGAAAAAGATTTAGTAGAACGAGCTAGAATAAAAGGAGCAAAAATATTACTTGAGCAAGGTAAAAGAATAGAAGCTTCTTGTATGTTAGAACCAATTTCTGCAGATAATGATGAAGCCTCTAATTTAAAAAAAGATTTACCGAAATGTATTAAAGATTAAATAGAGGAGGAGAAATTTTGGAATATATAATTTCAATTTTTCAAAAAGGCGGAATTTTAATGTATCCATTGTTATTTTTAGGAATATTATCAGTTGCTTTTATAATAGAAAGGCTATATTCCTTATCTAGAAAAAAAATAATTCCTATAAAAGCTATAGAGGAAATAATAACATTTTTAAACTCTAACAAAATAGAAGAAGCAATGACTGTTGCAAAATCTTATCCTTCAACTGCAACGAATATTATTTATGAAGTTTTAAATGCATACCTAAAAGGAAAAAAAGATTTAGAAGAGCTTAAATTGATTGCAGAAGAAACAGCAAGATTAGAAGTTCCAAAACTAGAGGGATATACAGGAACCATAGGAGCAATAGCCTCTATAGCACCACTTCTTGGTTTTTTAGGAACTGTAATTGGAATGATACAGGTTTTTGAAGCCCTATCTTTAGAAGGTTTATCTAACCCACAACTTCTTTCAGCAGGAATTTCACAGGCTTTAATAACAACAGCTTTCGGATTATCTATAGCTATTCCATCTTTAGCAGGATACTGGTATATAAAATCTAAAATTAATCTACTTGTAGCACAGGTTGAAACAGTAGTATTTGAAATAATTGAGCTTTTATCTTCTAAAGAAGAAAAGTAATGAGGTAGAAAATGAATTTTAAAAGATACCTTCCTCAAAATAATCAATCAATGATAATAGATTTAACAGCACTTGTAGATATAGCATTTATAATTATATTATTTCTAGGAATAGTTGCTACTTTGGCACCAATTTCTTCAATAAATGTAGAATTACCAAAAGCAACAACAGAAGAAACAACAAATAAACCAATAAAAATTACAATTGATAAAGACGGAAATATTTACATAAAAGGGAAAAAAGTTTCAACTGAAGAGATAGCAGATTTTATAAAAAAAACCAACAAAAAAAGCCTAGTGATAGTAGCAGATAGAAGAGTTCAATATGGAATTGTTGTTAGTGTTATGGACATAGCAAAACAAAATGGAATAGAGGAAATTAACATTGCAACAAGAAAAGGAGAATAAACAGGAAAACAAAGAGCTTATTATAGGTGGAAAAATTCACGGAACTCACGGAGTAAGGGGAGACTTAAAAATAGAAGTTTTTCCACCAAATTACAAACTACCTTCAGTTTTATATATTAAAGACAAAAAAGGAAACTTCAAACCTTTAGAAGTTCACAGCTATTCAAAAAGGAAAGCTTTAATAAAATTCAAAGGCTATGAAGATATAGACAAAGCAAAAAAAATTAAGCACCAGTATTTTTATGTTCCGAAAGAAACATTACCAAAACT
>WFXI01000133.1 GCA_015490675.1 Hydrogenothermaceae bacterium | reverse complement strand
TCCATTATGGTATATGTTTTCCCCAACAAGCTCCTTTAAGTCCTCAGTAGATATTTCAAATGGATTTAAGCTCCCTTGTTTTACTTCTTCTGTAAGTCTTTTATAAAAACTTACAGCTTCAAAAATCTCGATTGTTATCATAATTTTTGTAGTTCTTCTAGTTCATCTTTAGTGGTTAATTTAGTATAGTATCTTAAAGTAGTATTTACATCTTTGTGTCCTACCCATTTAGCTACTGTTATAGGCTTTATTCCTTTTGCTACCATATAAGAAATGTATGTATCTCTAAATCTATGAGCTGTTACATTTATCCCCAATTCCTTTGAAAGTTTATGGAAATAGCTTTTAACATTATGCCTATCTATTTGAATAATTCTCTTTTGAACATCATTATAGTAAGTGAACAAAGTCTTATTTTTTAACTTTGGGTTTTTTCTTTTGACTACAAAGTCTATAAAATCATCTCTATATTCCCCTTTTAAAATTAAAGGAGCTTCCCTTGATTTATTAAACTTACTTATTTCTGGTCTAACTCTTACAAAGATTTGATTTTCCTTTTCAATAATATCATCAGGGAGTAGTTGCACAGCTTCAGATACCCTTAAACCAAAACCATAAAGAGTTAAAGCAAGATAGTAATAAACTTTATTTGTGTTCTTAAGATGGTCTAATATCTGTTTTAACTCTAATTCACTGAAAGGTCTTGCACTTTCGGTTTTTGACCTTTCTCTGTAAATTCTTTTATCGGCAAGCCATTTACCACCTGTAAACTCTATAAATTCTTTTGTTCTATTTAAAATCATTTTTATTGTAGTAGGTGATAAGTCTTTAGATTTAAGATAATCTATAAACTTTTCTACATCAGTTTCCATTAAAACAAGATTATTTTCAGAGATAAGACCGTAGTCTTCAAACCAAACTTCAAAATAACTTAAAAGCATACTGTATGTTTCTATAGATTTATCTGATAATCCTGCTTTTTTTAATTTATTTAGATATTGATTGATTTTATCTTTTAAGTTTTCCTCTGTATAAATCACTGTTTTTCCTCTTTAGACTTGTTTAACTTCTCATTTTTTTAAACACATCTTTATAAATATCTGGAACTTCTGTTGTTATAGTTCCATCTGGAAGCTCAAAATAGAAAGTATCATTTTTGCAGTAAACATTTGGAATACCTTTCTTCAAACTTTCCTGCTGTGCTTTTCTTACTGCTTTGTTCCCTATAACTAAAATTTGAAATTCTAATTCATCATTAAATTTATTTCCCATTTAAGTCCTCCAAGAGCTTTTTATACAACTCATTAATATAAATTTGATTGTCTTTAGCTACCAAAACAAAGTCATCTTCACCATTAAAGATTAAACTCCAGCTATCAACATAATTTTTCACTTCTAAAAATAGCTTCTTACTTCTGTAATATCTTCTTTTAATATCTTCTTCTGAAACAAAGTGACCACCCTGGGCAGTTCTATGTTTTACCCTTAAAATGTTTTCTTCAGGATTAGATAAAAAGATATAAATAAGCTTAACTTTAAATCCTTTTTGTCTTGCTTCTTTGATTAATTGCTTTATGTATTTTCCTGAAAGTGTAGTTTCTATTACGAAAGAGTTGTTTTGATTTAATTTTTCTTTAACGGCTTTTAAAAACTTTCTACCAGCTTCTATATCGCTTTTACAGTGTTTTGCTATTTCATCGGTGTTTAAAAATTCAAAGTTATTTTCTTTACAAAACTCTTTGGCAAATGTGGTTTTACCACTTCCATTTGCTCCAGCAACTATGAATAATATTTTTTCCACTAGAAAACCTTTTTGGTATATTTGCATCTAATAACACTTACACAATTTTTTCCCACTTTACACTTTGAACGGTTTTGCTTTCAGTATTTATTTGTATGCCAACTATGTAAACTTCCTTGTAGTTTAAATACTTTTCATAATATTTTCTGTTCCTAATCTGCTCTATAGGTTCTGTGCCATCAGTTTTAAACTCAAAAATGTACACTTTATCTAAAACTATAGCTGTTAAATCAATTCTGCCTTTGTCTGTGTTATCCTCTACAACTACATCTATTCCACTTCCTGCTAGATACATATATAAAACTATCTGATAATAATTTTCTCCTTCTCTTATTTCTTTTCTGGTAAATAGTTGGTATGGTACTGATGCATATATACTTGTTAGAACATCTTTTAACTTGTCAAGTTTTGCCTCTAGTAAAACCTGTATTAGGTTTAGTTTATATCTTTCTTTATGAGATTTATTTGAAACTAAATAATCAAGCAAAAAGTCGTTAAAGCTTTTCCTAACTTCAAAGTTTGGAAAGGTTAGTTTAAATGTTTTGCTTCCAAATATCTCTTGGACTTCTTTAATAGTTAAATATCCAGCCTGAAACATAATAGTTTCTATTTCAATGTCTTCAATATCAAAGCTATCTAAAATAGAGCTACTTACTTGCAAATTTTCAAACTCTAGGGTGTTGTAATTTCTTTCTTTGAGTAATTTTACTAAAAATGTAGGAGTTCCTGATTTAAACCAGTAGTTGTCAAAATCTTTCCTATCTAAAAATAGCAAAATATCAAAAGGGTTATAAACTTTTTCTTTACCTAAAAAGTTATATCCGTTATACCATTTTCTAACTTGTTCTAGGTCCACACCATCTAAATATTCTTTAAATTGAGTTAGTAAATCATTATGAGTAAATCCACATATATATGCATATCTTGGGTCAAGGGATATATCTTGCAAATTGTTTAATCCGCTAAATATTGAAACTCTAGAAAACCTGCTTACTCCTGTTAAAAAGGCAAATCTTATATAAGCATCGTTATCTTTTATAACTGTATAAAAACCTCTTAGGAACTCTCTTGCTTCTTTTGCTATTTCTATTTGGTCTATGTTATCTAAAATTGGTTTATCATACTCATCTACTAAAATTACTACTGGTTTTTTGTACTTTTCATATGTCTTTCTTATTAGCTGTCTGAAACATGCTGTAGGAAGGTCTGCTTCACAATTTATTTCTAATTTTTCCTGATTTTCCTTTAAATTATCAAAAGCTATGGAATATAGTTCTTCTTTTGTTCTAAAGCTTCCTCCCCAGCTAATCTTAATAACAGGAAATTTTTCAAAGCTATATTTGTCATAAATATAAAGCCTTTCAAAAAGTTCTTTGTTCCCTTCAAATGTTTCCTTTAGGGTGTCTAAAAATAATGATTTACCAAATCTTCTAGGCCGGGATAAAAATACATATTTATAGTTTTGAATGAGGTTTAAGACTTCTTTAGTTTTATCTACATAAACATAGCTTTGCTCTCTTATTTGTCTAAATGTTTGTATTCCTATTGGTAATCTTTTCATAGTAGATATATTATACAGCTAAATAATGTCTTCTAAGTAAAAGTTAATACTGAAATTCTTGCAATTTATATCTTAGTTGTTGCCAAAACACAAAACCATAATATACATTATGGTAAAATCTTTAGTTTCAACGGTTTAAAATAGACTAAATTGGCAAAGCCTTATATTACAAGCTTTTCTACAAGTATTTGAATATTTATTTCTCTAAATATTTGCTAATTCTTTCTTCTTTTAATGATATGTCCTCATTCCTTATTTTATCTACATAGCTTCCAAATAGTCTCTAACAAAAAGTTTAGATTCCTAATAAATCATATAGCCAATTTTTAAAAGCTAAGTCATCAAATTTATAGCTAAAAAGATGGCTTCCCTTTTTATAATAAATGAAGTGGTTATACTATATGGTACAAAGACTCAATAGACAGGAGGAAACAAAAAAATGCCAAGAGGAGGAAAAAGAACCAAAATACCAGAAACAACTAAAAAAACAAGTTGCACAACTACAACTTGAAAATGAAATTTAAAAAAAAGCCATGGCATTCTTTGCGAAAGAAACGCTGTAAAATATGAATTTATCTATAACAACAAAGATAAATTTCCAATCACATTAATGTGTAAAATATTAAAAGTATCCAGAAATGCCTATTACAACTATTTAAAGAGAAAAGACAAAATATCCTATGAGGACATTTTATTAGAAGGTTTAATAAGAGAAATATTTTTTTCATCAAGACAAACATACGGAAGTAGACGAATAAAAGCAGTATTGGAAAAAAATATAACAAACAAGTATATGTATTTTTATGCAGCATTAGATGTATACTCAAGGAAAATAACATCATCAAATTTATAGGATAGTTTAGAAGCGAAAGAAGCAGTAAAGATACTTAATGAGCTAAGGAAGAATAGAGGGGATTTAAGTGGGTGTATATTTCACAGTGATAGAGGGACACAATATGCGTCAAAAACATTTAAGGATAAATTGGAAGAATTAGGAATGATACAAAGTATGAGCAGTAAAGGAAATTGTTATGATAATGCGATAATGGAAAGTTTTTTTTGCCACAATGAAGGCAGAACTTGGTGAGGAGTTTGAAAGTGAATATGAGGCATATTTATTAATAAATGAGTATATAAACTGGTACAACAATGTTAAACTTCATTCTGCTTTAGGCTATAAATCGCCTACTGAATTTGAAATGGAATATTTTAAAAGTCTTTGTACCAAATAGGGTTGACAAATCAAGATAGCGGAGAAACTAATTTCTATTACAAAAAGAATGATCATCTTTTTAGCTATAAGTTTGATAATATTGCATTTAAAAACTGGTTATATGATTTACTAGAAATCTAAACTTGCTTAAAAACTAAACACAAACCTGCAACAAAATTTTGTTGCAGATTTAATTAACTAGAGCTTAATAATTTATCTATTTCTTGCATCAATTCATCTATTTTTTGTTTTTTATCCTCTGGTAACTTATGGTATTTTTTAGAAAGCTTTTTAGATATTGATGAAAAAGGATTTACTTGTTTTTCTTTTCCGAGAACTTCTCTTACTTTTTCTTTTACCTGTGAATAACCTAAATCTTTTTCTATAATTTCTTTTATTAGTTTTTCCATCTCTTTTGGTTTATCTCTTAATTTATTAACCTCTATAGCAATTGTGTATTTCCAACCATATTTTTTTACAGCTTCTTTTACTCTTTCATCAACAGTTAAAAGTTTCATCATCTCCCAAAAAGTTCGCCAGCTTTTTATCTTAAATTGCCTTAAAATTTCTTCTATTTCTTTCATTAAGTTTATTTCTTCTTCTGTATATTCTGATTTAACCCTATCTGTTTTTTTATTTACCCATCTTTGGAAAAATGATTTTATTTCTTTTTCATTCATTCCCAAATAAATCTCTAGATACTGCAAAACACTATACATCTTGTCAAAATCTGATAATTTTTCTCTGTGTATATTTTCTGAAAGCATTAAAGCAATGGCTGTTTTTTCATCTACATCTAAAATCACAGCTGGTATTTCTTCCCAACCTAATTTTTTTACAGCTTCTAATCTTCTATAGCCTGCTATCCTTTCATATCTACCATTTTCCTTTTCTCTAACAACAATTGGCTCTATAAGTCCAAATTTTTCTATATTTTTAGAAAGCTCTTCTATCTCTAGAGAAGAAACATAAGTTCTATCGTGAAATTTAGGACTATCTATAAGGTCTATTTTTATTTTTACAGGCTCTTTGCTTCCTATTTCTTCTTTTAATTTCTCTATTCTATTTTTTGAAAATAATGTTCTCGCCATATTAATAATACCCCCTATCTATTTTGCAACAAAATTTTGTTGCATATTTTTCTCTAAATCTGTAATTAATGCTTTAAGTTCAACTAAAACATCTTTATATGTTCTTGCTTTTTGTAGTATGAATTCACGAAGTGGCATTCCTTCTTCTATTGCTCTGTTCCAAATATTTAAATCTCTTATAGGTGTTAAAAATATATCTTCATCTAATATCTCTACATATGGTTTTAAAACATTTCTTTCATAGTTTCTTATAGCTTCTTTAAGCTCGCTCATTCTTTCATAATGGCTTTTTCTTCTTTTGTCAAAAAACATAGGGACTATTCCAATAACTTTATAACTTTCTCTCCTTAATTTTCCTTGTTTTCTCATTGCATCTAAAAGCTCTATAGTCCCAGTTTCATCTAAAAGGGTTATCTTTTGTGGAATAACTATATAATCACAAGCTACTATTGTAGAAATCATTAAAGTTCCTGCATTAGAAGGAGGGTCTATAAAAATGTAATCATATTTTTCTCTTGCATTTATATCTTCTAAATATGCTGACAAAAATAATTCTTTTCCTGCTATAGAACTTTCTGCATAAGTTTGAAGTTCTATACTTGCTGGAACTAAATCAAAATTTGGATAAATATTTATTGGCTGTGGAGTTTTTTCCCTAAAAATTTGTGCTATTGAATGCTCATTTAAACTTCCTCCCTCTTTCACTTCCATAGTATCTACATTACATATAGCTGTTTGGCTGGCTTGAGGGTCATAATCAATAACTAAAACTTTTTTTCCTTCATTTGCATATTCATAGGCTATAGCATTTGTTAAAGAAGTTTTACCAACTCCCCCTTTTAAATTTGCAAAACTTATAACATAAGCCATTTTAAAACTCCTTATTAAATTTTTTGTATTACTTACTTTTCGGACAAAAATTAACTTACTTAAATTTGCAACAAAATTTTGTTGCAAATATCTTCTCTAAAAGCACCATAAGACTAACAAAATATCTATGCCTCATATGATATATTTTTAGTTTATTCTTTAGTTTATTAAATGAATCTGTTATAGTTGCTATACCAAGGAAATATTTATAGTTCTAATCTTTTATGTCTTTATTAAATTTTGAAAATGTTTTTGTTTTAGTTCGCTTTTCAAAAAGTTTATAAAAACGATAGCTAAATGCCTCTACTAAAGTAATCTAATTAGTAGTATTTTTTTATTACAAGTATTAATAGAAAAATGTTAAAATAGAAGCAATTCGAAAGGCAAATGATAAAGATAAAATTTCAAATAACACAAAGAAACTTTTTGGGAGGTATTGTAATGAAAAAGTTATCTATTTTTACAGCAACTTTTGGTATTTTTATGTTTATGTTTTCCTTTAGTTATGCAAAAACTTGGACATGTTATAGGTATGTAAATGGTGAACCTACAGGAGGCTTTGTAAAAGTAGAAGCAGATACAAAAGAAGAAGCAGAAAAGAAATCATATGAAAAATATAAAAAACTGGGTTATGAAGTAGATTATACAAAGTGTGATTATTAAATTTTTGATTTTATCAATTTAGATTGTAATACATAGGTCAAAGAATTCTTCTATATTAGAAGCTTACGACTAATTTTTGGGAGGTGGTAATTTTATGAAGAATTTTAAGATGGTTTTTCTCTTTGTTTTATTTTTATATAGTTTTTCTTTAAAATCTTTTGCAAGTTCTGTTTTGGTAGTAAAGTGTGATGTAAACGATGCAAAAATTTATCTTGACGGTAAATTTAAAGGGACTTGTGGTAGAGAAGAACCTATTAGTATTATGGTGTCTGCTGGAAAGCATAAGATAGAGCTAAAGAAACTTAACAAAAATGGAATTTATTACTATTTTAAAAAGACAGTAAATCTAACAGAAGGGGTGGAACTTACCATAAAGACAAAATCCAGAAAGAGATACACAGAGACATATTACTGGAAAAAAGCTTTAAAAAGTAACCAGCCAGAAGATTATCTTTTATACCTAAAAAAGTACCCAAGGGGAAAATATGCAAGAAAAGCAAAAGCAAAATTAAAAAAAATTGGATATTTAGTAGAAGTATGGGATAAAACTTTTGGTGGCAGTAGAAGTGATGAAGCCAAAGCGATAATAGAGACAAAAGACGGAGGATATTTAGTCGCTGGTAAGACTATTTCATATGGTAATGATGGGGAAGATATATGGCTGATAAAGATAGACAAGAATGGAAATAAAATATGGGACAAAACTTTTGGTGGCAGTAGAAGTGATGAAGCCAATGCGATAATAGAGACAAAAGATGGAGGATATTTAGTCGCTGGTAAGACTTCTTCATATTCATATGGTAATTATTATCCAGATGCATGGCTAATAAAGATAGATAAAAATGGAAATAAAATATGGGATAAAACTTTTGGTGGCAGTAGAAGTGATGGAGCAAATGCAATAATAGAGACAAAAGATGGAGGATATTTAGTCGCTGGTTATAATGATTTTAATCATGATTATAAAAAAGATGCATGGCTAATAAAGATAGATAAAAATGGAAATAAAATATGGGATAAAACTTTTGGTGGGGGTGAACTTCATTCAATAATAGAGACAAGAGATGGAGGATATTTAGCTGCAGGTACTACTCGGTTATATAATGATGATTATGTATGGATAATAAAGATAGACAAGAATGGAAATAAAATATGGGATAGAACTTTTGGTGGCAGTGAATTTGATGGAGCAAATGCAATAATAGAGACAAAAGATGGAGGATATTTAGTCGCTGGTTTTACTTACTCATATGGTAATGGTGGGAGTGATGTATGGCTGATAAAATTAGATAAAAATGGAAATAAAATATGGGATAGAACTTTTGGTGGCAGTAGAACTGATGGAGCAAATGCAATAATAGAGACAAAAGATGGAGGATATTTAGTCGCTGGTTATACTTCTTCATATGATAAAGGTGAGGGAGATATATGGCTAATAAAGATAGATAAAAATGGAAATAAACTATGGGATAGAACTTTTGGCGGGAGTGAATGGGATTATCCCTATTCAATAATAGATACGAGGAATGGAGGATATTTAGTCGCTGGTTTTACTCACTCATATGGTAATGGTGGGAGTGATGTATGGATAATAAAGCTAAAACCTATTAAGTAAATTAACAGATTTAAGGAGATGTAAGTATGAAGAGGTTTATGGGAGTTTTCTTCTTTTTATTTTTTGTATTTTTAGAGCTGGCAGAAGCTAAATCCATGATAAAAATTATCTGTGATGTGGATGATAGCAAAGTTTATGTTGATGGGAAATTTAAGGCAATTTGTTATGCTAATAGCACTTTAAAAGTAATTGCTGCACCAGGTTCTCACGTAATAGAAGTCAAAAAACCACTAAAATCAGGGATTTATTATTATTATAAGAAAGTTGTTCAGTTAGGTGACGGAGTTATTGTCTCTGTAAAAGTTAAATCCCAGAAGAGATACACAGAGACATATTACTGGAAAAAAGCTTTAAAAAGTAACCAGCCAGAAGACTATCTTTTATATCTAAAAAAATATCCAAAGGGAAAATATGCAAGGAAAGCAAAAGCAAAATTAAAGAAAATTAGATATTTAGTAAAAGTGTGGGATAGAACCTTTGGTAATAGTAAGCAGGAGAGAGCAAATGCAATAATAGAGACGAAAGATGGGGGATATTTAGTCGCTGGTTTTACTGAGTCATATGGTAATGGTTGGGAGGATATATGGTTAATAAAGATAGACAAGAATGGAAATAAAGTATGGGATAAAACTTTTGGTGGCAGTAGCAGTGATGAAGCCAAAGCGATAATAGAGACAAGAGATGGGGGATATTTAGTCGCTGGTTTTACTGAGTCATATGGTAATGGTTGGGACGATATATGGTTAATAAAGATAGACAAGAATGGAAATAAAATATGGGATAAAACTTTTGGTGGCAGTGATAATGATAGAGCAAGTGCAATAATAGAGACAAGAGATAGAGGATATTTACTCGCTGGTTTTACTAGATCATATGGTAATGGTTGGGACGATATATGGCTAATAAAGATAGACAAGAATGGAAATAAACTATGGGATAAAACTTTTGGTGGCAGTAAGCATGATATAGCAAATGCAATAATAGAGACAAGAGATGGAGGATACTTAGTCGCTGGTTTTACTGATTCATATGGTAATGGTGAGGAAAATGTATGGATAATAAAGCTAAAACCTATTAAGTAAATTAGTAGACTTAAAATGCTACAAAATAGTATTTATTTTAAGTTTTTATAAAAAACATTCTTTTATTTAAAAGTAAAAGGACACCAATAAAAAGGTGTCCTTAAATTTTGTGTTTATTTATTTTAAAGCTGGAAAAGGTATTACTTCTCTAATTGATTTTTTATCTGCAAGCATCATTACTAATCTATCTATCCCTATACCCTCTCCACCTGTAGGAGGAAGACCATATTCTAATGCGATTAAAAAGTTTTCATCTAATTCCATAGCTTCATCATCACCTTGTTCTTTTTCCTTTAGTTGTTGTAAAAACCTCTCTCTTTGCTCAATAGGATTATTTAGTTCTGTGTAAGCATTAGCAAACTCCTTTTTGTTTATATAAAGTTCAAATCTTTCAACAAGGTCTTTATCATTTCTAGGGGTTTTTGCTAAAGGGGATAATATTTTAGGATGGTCTATAACAAAAGTAGGCTGAATTAGCTCATGTTCCACAAACTTTTCAAAAATTTTGTCTAACAATTTTGAATGAGACATTGAGTTGGCATCTTGTATATTATTTTCTTTTGCAAAAAGTTTAGTATTTTCAAAATTCAAGAAAAATTCTTTGTTTTTTCCTGTTTTTTCTTTTAATGCATCAAAAAACTTTAATCTTC
The DNA here is from genome assembly GCA_015490675.1 of Hydrogenothermaceae bacterium. Taxonomy (GTDB): domain Bacteria; phylum Aquificota; class Aquificia; order Aquificales; family Hydrogenothermaceae; genus Hydrogenothermus. The sequence continues at coordinate 410 of WFXI01000133.1, read as the reverse complement.
TAAATGGGGGAGTAAAAAGAAAAATTGTGTAAAACTAAAAATAAAAACAGGAGGTAAACAAAAATGGCAAAAAGAAAAGAAACTGAGTTAGAAAAATTAGCAATGCAATTTGCACAATACCTTCTAAAAGAAAAACAGGAAGGTAAATCCCTTCCCCTTTCAATGATAATCCAAGAAATCATTAACGCTATAATGAAACATGAACGACAAATATATCTTAACCAAGATATAGAAAACTATGCAAACGGTTATTACAATAGAACCTTAGGACTAACCTTTGGAAAACTAAACCTTAAAATTCCAAGAGTCAGATACGGCAATAAATTCTATCCATCATTACTTCCTGAAAAATGGAAAAGAGTTGATAAAGAATACGAAAATCTACTACTTGCCCTGCTTTCAAATGGATA
>WFXI01000132.1 GCA_015490675.1 Hydrogenothermaceae bacterium | reverse complement strand
TCTCTACCAAGTTCCTGCACCATAGAACGGGCTACTCTAACAAGTTTGTTAATAGTTTCAATCATATGAACAGGTATTCTAATTGTTCTAGCCTGGTCTGCTATTGCTCTTGTTATAGCCTGTCTAATCCACCAGGTTGCATAAGTTGAAAACTTATAACCTTTCTTATAATCAAATTTATCAACAGCTTTCATTAAACCAATGTTTCCTTCCTGAATTAAATCTAAAAATTGTAAACCTCTGTTTGTGTATTTCTTAGCAATAGAAACAACCAATCTCAAGTTAGACTTAACTATATGTTGTTTTGTTTCATTAACTTCTTTCCTACCTTCATTTATTATTTGCATTACGTATTCAAAATCTGCTGGAACAGTTCCTATTTTTTCTTTTATTTCTTTAATTTCTTCTCTAAGTTTTAGAGTTTCAGCTTTTAATATTTCAAATCTTCCAAAAGAAAGTCCATTTTCTTCTATTTTCTTTAAAAGTTTGTCATCATATTCAGCAGTTAAAAGTTTTTCAACATCAGGGTCAATTTTTTCAAGTCTTTTAATTCTTTTTCTGTAATCTCTTTCTTTTGTTTTTAGTTGTTTATATAAATCTCTTAATTCATCTGCTATTTTATCTATTTTTGTGAATTTGATGTTTAGACTTTTGATAAATCTATTTGTTTTTGCATGCTGAATTAAAAATTCTCTTTTTAGACTTTCATCATCAGGATTTTCTATTATTTTTTGTTCTAAATCTCTTAAATCTCTATACATTTTTGCAAGTTGAATACCTTTGTTTATAAAATCTCTTGTAAGTTCATCTATTACTGCATTTTCATCAACTTCTTCTTCTTCACTTTCATAATCAGAAGTATCTATATTAATTAAATCTTTAACTTTCATTTTTCCGTCTGCAATTTTTGCCCACTCATCTAATATCTTCTCAATAAAGAATGAAGTTCTAAGTAAACCTCTTAAGACTTTTTTTCTACCTCTTTCAATCTCCATTGCAAGTCTAATTTCTTCATCTCTAGTTAAAAGGGGAATTTTACCCATTTCTTTTAAGTAAAGCTTTACAGGGTCATCTGTCTTAGCCCATACATCATCGGTAAATTCCATTCCAAGATAGTCAGTTTCTTCAGATTCTTCTTTTCCAAACTCTTCAACAGGCTTGTTGTCTTCTATAACTTCTATATTTATATCGTGGAGATACTCTATAAGGTCTTCTAATTCATCTGATAAGAGTAAATCTTCATCTATTATTTCGCTTAATTCTTTGTAGGTTACATAACCTTTTTCCCTTGCTATCATGATTAATTTTCTAACATCGTCTCTTTCATGCATCATCATAGCCACTGACTATCCTCCTATCATGGATTTTTTAAGTTTATAAATTTCCATTAAAGTTTCGTCTGAATTATTTTCAAAAATAATAGTTTTTTCTTTAAGTTGTTTTTCTCTGTTTAGTTTTATAAGGCTGTTAACTGCATCTTCAAAGGTTTCTAGTGTAATTGGTATTGTTTGAAAAGAACTTATCTCTTCATATTCTTTTTCTGAAAGTTCATTGTTTAAAATTGCATCCATTAAATAATTAAAATATTCGGAAGATATAATTTTATCATAATTATTTAATACATTTAATACTTCCTCTCTGTCTAGAGTTATTAACCCTTTTAAAATTATTTTTTCGTTTGTAGTTAGTTTATCTTTCTGAATGTATATTTCTTCTTGTTGCTGTTGGTTTATTTTGTTATTTTGATATTTTTTCATTTCTTCAATTAAAAACTCTTTTAGCATTCCTGTCTCTTGAGAAAGTAGATTTATATACTCACTTACTAAAATCTTGTCTTTTGCTGTAGAAAGAATATCTAAAATTATTTTTAGTAAACTTGCTCTTTTTTCTCTGCTTTCTGTGTTTTTTAAAGTTTTAATAAGAAAATCTAAAAAGTTTTGTCCTTCTTTAACTTTTTCTTTAAGTGCTTTGTATCCCTTCTTTGCAAGCAAATCAGGGTCTTTATCTTCTAATGGAACATAATAAACTTCTATTCCTTCTGATAAAAATATTTTAGATGCTCTTATAACTGCCTGTTTTCCTGCTTTGTCTGAATCAAACATTAAATAAACTTTATCTGTGAACTTTTTTAAAAGTTTTGCCTGCTTTTGAGTAAATGCAGTTCCTAAAGATGCAACTATATTTTTCAGTCCTACTTGATATGGAGATATAACATCAAAATAACCTTCTACTATAACTGCAAAATTTTCTTCTCTTATGTATTCTTTTGCTTCATAAAGTCCATATAATACTTCACTTTTATGGTAAACCTTTGTTTCTGGAGAGTTTAAGTATTTAGGAGATTTATTATCATCTATAACCCTTCCTCCAAATGCTATAACTCTACCAGATAAGTCTTTTATAGGGAAAATTATTCTTCCTGTAAATTTGTCCTTTTTACTATCTTGACTTGAAATTATGCCTGCTTCAACAAGTAGCTTTTTATCTATGTTTTCTTTTTCTATAAACTTTATAAAACTGTCATCTTCTGGAGAGTATCCAATATCAAATTTATCAATCGTAGATGGGGTTATTCCCCTATCAAGTAAGTATTTTCTTGGTTTAGGATAGTTTTTAAGTTGTTCTTTATAAAATTTTGCGACTTTTTCTAAAACTGATAAAAGTTTTGACTTTTCTTTGAAATTATCTTTTCCTGAGAATTTTACAGGAATACCATATTTTTCTGCTAATTTTATAATAGCTTGAGAATAGCTAATTCCTTCATACTCAACTAAAAATGTTATAGCATTTCCACTTTTTCCACATCCAAAACATTTCCATATGTTTTTTTGAGGAGATACATAAAAAGAAGGAGTTTTTTCAGAATGAAAGGGACATAATGCACTATAAGAAGTTCCAACTTTTTTTAAATCTAAATATTCCGAAATAACATCATATACATTAGCTACAGATTTAACTTCTTCAATAGTTTCAGGCAGTATAGCCAAGTTTTAGTATCTCCAGAAAAATTTGGCAAATATAAATATAAAAAGTTTTCTCTTTTTGGCAAGGTTTGTTAAATAATACCTTTTCTTTTTAAGTAACTTTCTATATTTGAGATAGTAGTTTCAAAGTCTTCAACAAAATTTAAGGCTTCTTTTAGTTCTTCTTTCATCTCTTCAAGCTCATCAGGATATTCATGGGTTAACTTATTTCTTAATTTCCTAGCCTCTATCCACCTTTGATAATTATTAATAATTTCAAGTCTTTCTAGTTTATCTAAAACATCTAAAAAGCTCATATTTTCTACAAGTTCACCAATTTCATCTAAAAATCTTCTAAATAATTTTTGTCCTAAGTAGTCCTGAAGCTTAATGAATCTATAAACAAATGTATCTATAGTTTTCACAGTTTCAAAATTGTCTATATCAAGATTGTCTACTAGATTATTCTCAATAATTTCTTTTTTAGCTTTTTTTAGTCTATCTAGATGTAATTTTGCTATATTAAGATTTTCTTTTATAAAACTCAAATAAGAACTCCCTTTGTTTTTGCTTCTTTAAATATAGACTTTTCTTTTTTATAAGGGTCTTTTACAATTAAATCAACTTTTCTTTCAATTCCATTTAGTTCTAGTTTTGCTAAAAACTCTAGTTCTTTTTTTACAGAAGTTTTATCTTGAGTTTCTATATAAATATCTATATCTCCCCCTTTTTTATTTAAATCTGCTCTACTTCCAAAGATATAAACCTTAGTGTTTTCTCCAAAAACTTCCTTTGCAGTTTCTTTTATTATTTTGATTTCCTCTTCAGAAAGCCTTAACTTATTCATTTACCAATTCTTTAACAAATTTTGGAATTGCAAATAAACTTTTATAAAGTTCTTTGTCTAAATACCTTGTTTCTATTTCTTCCAGTTTTTCTTCATTTACATTTTCTAACACATTAATATCATCACTTGCTATTGTATAACTCCACATTCCAGCAGGATATGTTGGAACAAATCCTGTATAAATTCCTACATATTTAAATACTTTTTTTATTTCCTTAACTGCATTTTTGAAATACTCTTCCTGTAAAAATGGTGATTCTGTCTGTGCAACCATTATTCCATTTTCTTTTAAAGATTCTTTAACCTTTTTATAAAATTTTTCTTGAAATAAAACTTCTGCAGGTCCTATAGGGTCAGAAGAATCCATAATAATCACATCATAGTAATTTTTTCTTTCTTCTAAAAAATGGTTTCCATCTTCAATAAATATTTTTACTTTCGGGTCTCTTAATTTTGAGCTTATTGAGGGAAAATATTTTTCACTTACAAAAATTACCTCTTCATCTATTTCACATAAGTGAACTTCTTCAACAGTTTTATGCTTTAATGCTTCTCTAACACTTCCTCCATCTCCACCACCAATAATTAAGACCCTTTGTGGATTTGGATGCTTTACTAAGGCAGGATGAACTAACATTTCGTGATACATAAACTCATCTTTTTCTGTTGTTTGAATAGCTCCATCTAAAACTAAAACTTTTCCAAACTCTTGAGTATCTAAAACTATAATTTCTTGATATTTAGATTTTATTGTTTTAACTTCTTTCGCTCTTATAGTTAATCCTACATTTTCAGTTTGATACTCTGTAAACCAGACCAATTTGTCCTCCTTTATGGTTTTACTATAACGGCAAAATATCCTTCAGGAATATACTCATTGTAAACATTTAAAACTTGTTTTTCTTTTACGGCCTGTATTCTTTCAATATATTTATTAAAAGTTTCATATCCTAGTCCTATAGTTTCAAAAAATCCTAAATAAAATGCTTGTTTTTCTCTCGTTTGGCTATCTAGTAAAAAGTGTCCTATTAGTTTTTCTTTAGCGATTTCTAGCTCTTCCCTTGTTATTCCATTTTTTATACTGTTTACAACTTCAATAATTCCATTTAAAGATTTTTCTGTTTTTTCAGGAGCAGTTCCAATATATGCAAACATATTTCCAACATTTATCTTACTAGGATAAAATGAACCAACAGCATAAGCTAATCCTCTTTTTTCTCTAAGTTCTTGAAACAATCTAGATGTAAATCCGTTACCAAGAATAGAGTTTAAAACCTTAAATTCAAAATATCCTTTTTCTGTGGCTTTTGGAGCATTATAAGCAACAACTATAGTTGATTGTGCTCCTTCTCTTTTTATTTCTTTGCTTCCAGAGTTTGAAATTTTTACATTAACTTTTGGATATTTATACTCTTTGTTTTCTAACTTTGCGAAAACTTCTTTTAAAATAGGCTCTGCTTTTTTATAAGGTAAATCTCCAACTATTGAAATAATAAATCTTCCACCTTGTAAAATTTCTTTATGTCTTTTTTGTAAATCTTTAATATTTATATTTTTTAAGTCCTCCGGAACTCCAAGAGGAGATGTTTCATATGGAGTGTTTTTATAGATTTCTTTCCTAAGTTCATCTAGAGCATAAGAAAAACCTTCCTCTTTTTTTGCGTTAATTTGTGCAATAGTATTATTTATTTCTTGATTTAATTTTTCTTTTTCAAAAACAGGATTATATAAAACCTCTTTTAAAACATCCATACCTTTTTCAAAATCTTCAACCTTTAAAGCAAACTCAATAGTAGAAAATTCCTCTCCTCCAGATGCAGAAATATGACCACCACTATCTTCAAACACTTTATTTATTTCAAGTCCAGATAAGTTTTTAGTTTTTTTCAAAAGCATCCTAAAAAGCAGATGATTTAACCCTTTTTTACCTTCAGGGTCTTCAATGCTCCCACCTTTTATAAAAATAACCCCTGAAATAATACCTTTCCCTGAGGTTTCTTTGTAAAGTATAGTTGCCTTGTTTGGCAATATATGTTTTATCACTTTATTTCCTCCTGCAATTGCAAAGTAAAAGCTAAATAAAAGAAAAAATATAAAAAATTTTAACTTCATTTTACCCGTAAATCCTAAAAATCTAAATATAATAAGCTTATGATAAAATAAAACAAAAAATAAAAAAAGAGGTAATCAAGTTGTTTGAACTTTTAACAGAAAAGTTTTCATCTGTTGTTGAAAAACTAAAAAGAGCAAAAAAATTAGATGAAAAAACTATAGATGAAGCATTAAAAGATATAAGAAGAGCACTAATTGAAGCAGATGTAAATATAGAAGTTGTTCAGCAGTTTTTAAAAGATATTAAAGAAAAACTCTTAGGTCAAGAAGTAATAAAAGGTTTAAATGCTGGAGAAACAGTAATAAAACTAATTTACGATGAACTCCTTGAAATTCTTGGTGAAGAAGCACCTTTAGCAAAAGCTGAAAAACCACCAACAATTATAATGCTTGTAGGTCTTCAAGGTACAGGAAAAACAACAACTGCTGGTAAACTTGCAAACTATCTAAAGTCAAAAGGATATACAGTAGGTGTCGCTTCAACAGATGTTAGAAGACCTGCTGCAGCAAAACAGCTTTGCACTTTGGCTGAAAAAATAGGAGTTCCTTGCTTTGTAGATGAAGAAGAAAAAGATGCAATAAAACTTACAGAAAAAATTGTTGAAAAAACAAAAAATGCAGGACTTGCCTATCTAATCTTAGATACGGCTGGAAGACTTCATATAGATGAAGAATTAATGGATGAACTTGTAAAAATAAAAGAAAAAGTCCAACCTCACGAAGTTTTATATGTTGCTGACTCAATGCAAGGTCAGGATGCAATAAACACAGCAGAAGAATATCACAATAGAGTAGGATTAACAGGAGTAATCCTAACAAAATTAGATGGTGATGCAAAAGGTGGTATAGCTTTATCTGTTAGAAAGGTTTTAGGAGTTCCAATTAAATTTGTTGGTGTTGGTGAAAAAATAGAAGATTTTGAGCCTTTCCATCCAGACAGAGTAGCTCAAAGAATTTTAGGTTTAGGAGATATTCAGTCTTTAATAGAAAAAATGCAAAAAGCCATAGATGAAGATAAAGCTCAAGCTATGGCTAAAAGGGTAATGAATGCAGAATTTACCCTTGAAGATTTAAAAGAGCAACTTCAAATGATTAGAAATCTAGGACCATTAGAAAACATTTTAAAAATGATTCCAGGAGTCGGAAGCAAGATAAAAGATTTAAAAGTAGATGAAAAACAGCTTGTAAAAATAGAAGCAATTATAAATTCAATGACTCCAGAAGAAAGACGAAACCCTCACATAATAAATGGAAGTAGAAAAAGAAGAATAGCTAAAGGTAGTGGAACTACTATTATGGATGTGAACAAATTATTAAAACAATATAAAGAAATGAAGAAAATGATGAAAAAAATGAAAAAATCTGGTAAAATGAAACTTCCATTTAATTTCCCATTCTAAATATTGTATGGAGGTAGTAGGTTTTGGTAAAGATTAGACTGGCTAGACACGGTAGAAAGAAGCATCCAGTTTACAAGATGGTAGTTGTTGATAGCAGAAAGCCAAGAGAGTCAGACTACATAGAGTATATAGGAACTTATGACCCTATATTAAAAACTGGAAACATAGATATTGAGAAAGCTAAAAAATGGTTAGATAAAGGAGCTCAACCTACAGAAAGAGCTGCTAAAATCCTAAAAGCATTTGGATTAGAAGAAATAGAAATTCCTAGAGGAAAGTAGAGAAAACACAAACGGAGGTAGAAACAAATGAGCAAAATGCAAGAATTAGTAGAGTTTGTTGCTAAGTCTTTGGTAGACCATCCAGACAAAGTAGAAGTAAAAGAAATAGAGGGTGAAAAAACTACTGTTATAGAATTAAAAGTTGCTCCTGAAGATTTAGGTAAAGTTATTGGAAGACAAGGAAGAACTGCTAGAGCATTAAGAACTTTACTTGCCGCTGTAGCAAGAAAATCAAACAAAAGAGCAGTTTTAGAAATTTTAGAATAAAAACAGAGGGAGGATTAACCTCCCCTTATCCTATATAAAATATAATGCTCCTTCTTTAACTAATTCATTATTTCCTATCCAGCCCTTTCTAAGAGCATTAACAAATAGATGAGCATAATGTAGTGGTGCAGGTAATTTAAGATTTTCTTTATAAGGTGTAGAATAGTTTAAATATGTTAGCTTGTGTAAAATCTCTATATCTTCATAATTTATTCTTTCAAAAGAAAACTTACCATTATTAAAAACCCACTTATTATCAATTTTCAAACATCTTCCACCTTTTTTATGATTATGGCTTTTAAGAATAAATAAGTTTTCTTTAATTTCTGTAGCTATTCCAGATTTAAAATTATCAAGAATTACAAATTCATTATTTTTCTTTGTGTTCAAAATTGTTATTTTAAAATTAAAATTGGAAATAAAACTTGCTAAATTTTTCAATTCATCGTTATATATCAGACCATCTTTTAGTACTAAGATTCTTTTACCGTTCATATTAAAGTTATTTTCTTTAAGCAAAATTTCTATGAAATCCTTTAAATTAACTTTTTCGCCTTTAGTTTTTGAATAAACTGGAATTAATTTCTCCAAAATTCCTTCTCCATTAATAACAGCTATTCCACCACCTACATTTCTTACTCCGTATTCATCATTACCAACATCAATTCCTACTATATAATCAAATGGAAATTTTTCTTTTAATAGATAAGGGTAAATTCCCATTTTTATTAGTATTTGATAGATTAGACTTACAATTTCAAAATTTTCAAATTTTCCTTCTGCAGATACAATATGCTCCCAGATAATGTTTTGGTGAATAAAGCCAGATTCCAGTAATAACCTTTTTAAGTCTTTATAATAGTCAGTTTCTATACCTATATCTCCTTCTTTTCCTACAGTTAAAACTAGTTTAAATTCTTTTTCTTTCTCTTTTTGCAGATAAGATAATATTGAATAAATATCTTTCAAATTAAAGAAAAAATCATTTTGATTTGTTTCAACAGAAATATTATGAGTCTTTAAAGATCTTTTTAATGCACCTATTATCTTAGCTATGTAAACTTTTTTTTCATTCTTTTTAAGAGATAAAAATTTTTCCCTAAGATTTTTATCTATGAATAGATATATATTTATAGTTTTATTTTTCAATATCTTGGGAACTTTAGCAATTTTAGCTATATATTTTTTATCATCTGGATCTCTTTTGTATACATAGACTGTATCTTTAAGTTTATTTAGTTTTTCATTATCGTCTGTAATGCGTTCTGGTATCTTTAGAAGAACAAATTTCTTTTTTAAAGGTTTCTTGTAAATTTCATTTATATCTTTTATAGCATTTTCTATAATTACCTTCTTTTTATAGTTAGATAAACTAATTTTCTCTTTGTCCTCACTAGATATATTGCTTACTTCTATATATGGCATAAGTTGGCAAAGAGTAAAATAATAACTTTCTTTTGTTGAATTGAAAAAGGCATCAACTATAGGATAATTTTTTTCAAAACACTCCATATACAAACTTATTTCTTTTTCATTTAATTTTTTTTGAATAAGATTTTTTGCTTTCATATATCCGTCATGTGTAGAAACTAAAAATCTCTTTATATTTACTACCTTTAAATTGTCTTTTCTCCTTGCTTTTTCTATCTTTTCAACATAAATAGGGTCTTCTTTATATAAATCAATTAAAGTTTTTGTAGGAAGGATCTTATGAGATATATTTAAGGAGATATAATTTTCTCCATTTATATTAATTACTCTAAATTGTTCAAAGTTAAGATACCTATAAATTCTATAGTGTTCGTTTTTTGAAACCAAAGATTTGATTTTTGAATTAATTTTTTCATAGATTTTATTTTCATATTTGAAATATAATGTGAGTAATCTTTCTTTAATATTAATATCTAAACTTTCAAAATTGATTTCTTCCATAAAAAGAAATTCTTCTTCTTTCGGAGGATACAAAGAATAAACGTTATTATTAACAAATACACCACGATATTCATTACTAATAACTTTAAATAAATTCTTTTGATTATTAAATATTTCTAAATTAGGTTCCCACAAAAACAATTTTTTAATTTCAGGTGTTTTGATTTTATATAGATTCATTTCTATTTCCATTACTTTTTCTCCTTTAAGCAGTCTTCTATTTTATAAATATCAAGAAATCTACCTTCTTTTGAAAAGTTTATTTTGATTTTTATAAGAGGAATGATATCTTCATATTCAGAAAAATCCTGAAAATCAGCCCATTCTACAATTATTAATCCCTGTCCAACAATATCAGAAATATCAAACTCTTTCACCCTATATAAATCTATATGGTAAATAGGAAATTTATCTGTTTCATAGATATTCATTACTGTAAAGGTTGGAGAATTAACTTCGTCTTCTAAAGATTTGTCTATACTAGAGACTAATGCTTTTGTAAAAGTTGTTTTCCCAGCAGACAAATCACCATATAAAAGTATTAATTCGTTCCCTTTTAAGCATTTTGAGAATTTTTGGGCAAATTCATATAATTCATTTAAATCTTTTATGTGAACTTTCAAAATATCCTCCTTTTTAATTAATTTTACAAAAATTTATTAAATCATTCATAAATGTTAAAATTATTATGCAAAGATAGCTAGGAGGTATTAGATTGGGCGTTAAAATAGGTATTAACCAGATTAAAAAAGATATGTTTATTGTTGTAGATGGACAACCTTACAGAGTTTTAGGATACGACCATGTAAAACCAGGAAAAGGGCAGGCATTCGTTAGAGTTAAAGCCAAAAATATGAGAACTGGAAATGTAAACGAAATCACATTCAAATCTTCAGATTCTATAGAACTTGCAGATTTTGAACAAAGACAAATGGCATACTCTTATTTTGATGGAGATTCATACTGGTTTATAGATGCAAATACAGGAGATATGATTGCAGTTCCAGCATCTGCTATGGAACATGAAGGGCAATATATTAAGGAAGGTATGGAAGTATTTATATTCTTAGACCAAGGACAACCAATTGGAGTAGAACTTCCAAAATCTGCTGTTTATGAAGTAATTGAAACAGAACCAGGATTTAAAGGAGATACAGCAACTAACACATTAAAACCTGCAAAAATAGATACAGGAGCTACAGTTCAAGTTCCTTTATTTATAAATGTAGGAGATAAAATAAAAGTAGATACAAGAACAGGAGATTATATAGAAAGAGTTAACGAATAAATATAAACGGGGATTGCTATGGATGAAAAATTTGTTTTTGAAATAATAGATAGAATAGAGGGGACAAAAATAGAAGAAGTAGAAGTTGAAAAAGATGGTGTAAAAATAAAAGTTAAACAATATGTAGGTCCTAAAGAAGTGCATAATATATCTTCAAATACTCCATCTGTTGAAATAAAAGAATATATAACTCCAACAGGAACACCATCTGTCGAAACAACAGCTAAAGAGGAAAAAAATTATCATGTAATTAAATCTCCACTAATAGGAACATTTTATAGAGCTCCTTCCCCAGGAGCACCTCCTTTTGTTGAAGAAGGGGATATAGTATCTAAAGGTCAAGTTTTATGTATTATAGAAGCACTTAAAGTTATGAATGAAATAGAAAGCGATATAAATGGAAAAATTGTAAAAATCCTTGTAGAAAATGGTCAGCCTGTTGAGTATGGACAAGAATTATTTTATATAGAACCTATGTAAAAGGGAGAAAAAATGCAAAACATATCTAACATACTTATAACTGGAGGAGCAGGTTTTATAGGCTCTAACTTAGCCTTAAAACTTCAATCTATGTATCCAGAAGCAAAAATATTAATTCTTGATGATTTTTCCAGTGCAAATTTCAAAAATCTTATAGGTTTTAAAGGAGAAGTTTTATCCTGTGATGTTTCAACAGATGAACTCTTTTTCAAAGTTGATGATATAAAGTGGGATGTAATTTTCCATTTAGCATCAATAACAGATACCACTGTTACAGACCAAGACCTGATGATGAGAAAAAATGTAGATGGATTTAAAAATATATTAGAGCTTGCATATGATAATGAAGCAATAGTTGTGTATGCTTCCTCTGCTTCTGTTTATGGAAATGTTAAAGAACATGTTCCTTTAAAAGAAGACAGGGAAAAACATCCTGAAAATGTATATGCATTTTCTAAGTATATTATGGACAACATAGCTGAAGAATTTTCTGCAAAAACAGGAATTAAAACTGTTGGAGTAAGATACTTTAATGTATATGGTCCTAGAGAAGCTCACAAAGGTAAATTTGCAAGTATGATATATCAACTTTATAAACAAATTAAACAAGGCAAAAAACCAAGAGTATTCAAATGGGGTGAACAAAAAAGAGATTTTGTGTATGTTAAAGATGCAGTTGATGCAACAATTTTATCAATGAATGCACCAAAATCCACAGTTTACAATGTAGGAAGTGGAGAAGCCCGTTCATTTAATGAAGTAATATCTTTACTAAATAAAAATCTAGGCACCAATCTTGAAACTGAATACTTTGACTGTCCTTACGATTTTTATCAGGAATATACACAAGCAAATATGAGCAAAATAAAAGAAGAGTTAGGATTTGTTCCTAAATATAACTTAGAAAAAGGTATAAAAGAATATGTAGATATATTAGAAGGTAGAATTAAGGAGACTATATGAAAACCTTAAAAATAAAAGTTCCAGCTACATCTGCAAATCTTGGAGCAGGATTTGATACACTTGGTCTTGCTTTAAATCTTTATAACGAGTTTATTATAGAAGAAAGCGATAATATAGAAATACAAACTATTCCTCAATTCCCAGAATTTGAAAATCCAGAAAAAAATTTATTTATAAAAGTTTTAAAAACTACCTGTGAATATTTAGGAAATAAATTCCATGGAGCAAAAGTAAAGCAAATTATAAATATACCTGTTTCAAGAGGACTTGGTAGCAGTGCAACTGCAATAGTTGCAGGAATTTTAGCAGGATTTTATGCAAACAAAAAACAACCTACAGATGAAGAATTCTTTGAAATTGCATATAAATTTGAGCCTCACCCTGATAATCTACTACCTGCATGGAAAGGAGGACTAATAACTGCCTGTATAGAGAATGGAAAAACATATTATAGTAAAATCCCATTTCCAAAAGAATTAAAAGCAGTCGTAGTTATCCCAGATTTTGAACTTTCTACAGAAAAGGCAAGAAGTGTTTTACCTGAGAATATACCTCTTAAAGACGCAATTTATAATGTTCAAAGAGTATCCTTATTTATATCAGCATTAATAAATAAAGAATACAACCTTCTAAAAATCGCTATGAATGATAAATTACATCAACCTTATAGAAAGCAGTTAATACCTAACTTTGATAAAGTTATAGAATACGCTCTTAACGCAGGAGCTTTAGGAGTTTCTTTAAGTGGAGCAGGTAGTTGCATTATAGCTTTAGCAAAAGAAAACTTTAATAAAATTGGATCAGCTATGGTAAAAGCATTTAATGAAAAAAGTATAAATGCAGAATATAAATTGTTGGAAATAGAAGAAAAAGGAAGTGAAATTTTAGTAGATTAGAATTTTAAAATTAAAATAATCAAAACCCCGGCGGCGACCAACTTTCCCGACCGCTCTCGCGGCCAGTATCATAGGCGCAGGAGGGCTTAACTGCCGGGTTCGGAATGGGACCGGGTGTAACCCCTCCGCTATGGCCACCAGGGGACTTGGCGATAGAATAAGGGACAAAGGCTT
>WFXI01000131.1 GCA_015490675.1 Hydrogenothermaceae bacterium | reverse complement strand
AATGGAGGTTTGATGCAATTTAGTACTCTCAGAAAGGATTTGAGTGAATTTTTAAATTCTTTGTAAAACTTAATATTACTTAACAAAATAAATTTTTTTGCTAAAATTAATTAACGGTTTTATCTGAACTATATGGGATAGAAACTCAACAGATAAGGTATGAAATCTATAATAATCATCTGTAGTTTTATCTGAACTATATGGGATAGAAACGTTTGTAAAACCTTTTCTTTGATTGAAGATATACTGGTTTTATCTGAACTATATGGGATAGAAACCAAAACAAGATAGAAAAATAAATGGCAAAATCTTTCGTTTTATCTGAACTATATGGGATAGAAACGCTGTTATGGTCTAACTCTTCAATCTGCATATTATTTTCAGTTTTATCTGAACTATATGGGATAGAAACTGAAATTATTTTAATTTCTAATCATCACACTATAAGAAGTTTTATCTGAACTATATGGGATAGAAACTCAAAAATAAAGTTATACTTACTTATAAGCTCAAGGGATGTTTTATCTGAACTATATGGGATAGAAACTCAGTATACCCAGAAAAGCAAAAAGAGTTGGAATTTAAAGTTTTATCTGAACTATATGGGATAGAAACATTTATCTAAATTATGCTGAATTTTCACCTTTCCTTAAATTACTTCCATAGTCAATGTATAATTATTGAACTATATTTTTTTATTATTCTTTTTGGAGGGAATTTACCCTTATGATTGGATTTTTAGTAAAAAAACTCTTTGGGACAAAAAATGAAAGGGAAATTAAAAAATTAAAACCTTGGGTTGAAAAAATAAATGCATTAGAAGATGAATTTGACAAGCTAACTAATGAACAAATTAGACAAAAGAGCCTAGAACTTAAAGAAAAAGTTCAATCAGATAAACATCTATCAGAAGCAATTACTCAAGGAGAAATGGTTGATATTCTTCCTGAAGCTTTTGCATTAGTTAGGGAAGCTGCTAAAAGAACACTTGGTCTTCGTCCTTTTGATGTTCAGCTCATTGGTGCAATGGTCTTACATCAAGGTAAAATTGCAGAAATGAAAACAGGTGAAGGTAAAACTTTAGTTGCTTCAATTGCTATCTATCTAAATGCTCTAACAGGAAAAGGAGTTCATCTTGTTACAGTTAATGATTATCTTGCAAAAAGAGATGCAGTTCAAATGGGAAGTATTTACAAATTTTTAGGACTAACAGTTGGAGCTATAAATACAAATCAACAATCATTTTTAATAGACTGGGTAGATGAAGAAAAATTTGAAGAAGCTATAAAGAAAGATTTAAGAGTATGGCCTCAAGGTTTTAAAGGAGAATTACTTCCTCAGGATAAATTTAACATAGAAGCTAGAAAAAACTTCTTTACAACAGCAACACCAGCAGAAAGAAGACAAGCCTATGAAGCAGATATAACATATGGAACAAATAATGAATTTGGTTTTGATTACCTAAGAGACAATATGGTTTTCTCAAAAGACCAGATAGTTCAGGTAAAAGGGCACCATTTTGCAATTGTGGACGAAGTTGACTCAATTTTAATTGATGAAGCAAGAACACCTTTAATTATATCTGGTTTGGCAGAAGAAGATGTAAGTATCTATTATCAAGCAGATGCATTTGTAAAAACATTAATTAAAGATGAAGATTTTACAATTGATGAAAAAAATAAAACTGCAGTTTTAACAGAAAAAGGTATAGAAAAGGCAGAAAAGTATTTTAAATTAGAGAACTTATTTGACCCTAAAAATATAGATATACTTCACGCAATTAATCAATCTTTAAGGGCTAACCATCTTTTCCATAGAGATGTTGACTATGTTGTAAAAGATGGTGAAGTGATAATTGTTGACGAGTTTACAGGAAGATTAATGCCAGGAAGAAGATGGTCTGATGGATTGCATCAGGCTATAGAGGCAAAAGAAGGAGTAAAAATAGAAGCAGAAAACCAGACGCTAGCATCTATTACGTTCCAAAACTACTTTAGAATGTATGAAAAACTTGCAGGTATGACAGGAACTGCAGAAACAGAAGCAGAAGAATTTAAAGAAATATATGGGCTAGATGTAGTTGTAATTCCAACAAATAAGCCTGTCCAAAGAAAAGATTATCCAGATGTAATATATAAAACCAAAAAAGAAAAATTCCAGAAGGTAGTAGAAGAAATTGAAGAACTTCACAAACAAGGAAGACCTGTATTAGTTGGAACAGTATCAATAGAAACATCTGAATATTTATCAAATCTACTTAAGAAAAAAGGTATTCCTCATAATGTTCTTAATGCGAAACACCACGAAAAAGAAGCAGAAATCATTGCTCAGGCTGGTAGAGTTGGAGCAGTAACAATTGCAACAAATATGGCAGGTAGAGGAACAGACATACTTCTTGGAGGGAACCCAGAATTTTTAGCAAAAGAGATTCTCCGTAGAAAAGGCAAAACACCAGAGGAAGCAACAGAAGAAGAATATAAAGAAGCTTTAAAAGAAGCACAGAAAATTACAGCAGAAGAAAAAGAAAAGGTTATCCAGCTAGGCGGCCTTGCAGTAATAGGAACAGAAAGGCACGAAAGTAGAAGAATTGATAACCAGCTTAGAGGTAGAGCAGGAAGACAGGGAGACCCTGGAAGCTCAAGATTTTATTTATCTTTAGAAGATGACTTATTAAGACTATTTGGTGGAGATAAACTAAGAGCACTTATGGATAGGCTTAAAATTCCAGAGGGAGAGCCTATAGAAAGTACAATGGTATCAAAAGCAATAGAAAATGCACAAAAAAGAGTAGAAGGACAAAACTTCCAGATTAGAAAGAGACTTCTTGAATTTGACGATGTAATGAACAAACAAAGGCAGGTTATTTACTCTTTAAGAAGAGACATACTGGAAGGCATAAATCTAAAAGAAGAATTAAAACAATGGCTATATGATGTAGCTTTAACATTTATAGATAAATATGCACCTGCAGAAGAATACCAGGAAAAATGGGACTTAAAAGAATTAAAAGTATCATTTAAAGAGTGGCTAGGAGTAGATTTAGATATTGATGAAAATAAAGAATGGGATAGAAAAGAGCTAGAAGAACACATATTTAAACAACTTGAGGATTACTATAAACAAAAAGAAGAAAAAGCAGGAGAAGATGTAATAAGAGAATTTGAAAGGTACATTACTCTCCAAGTTTTAGACTCTTTATGGAAAGAACACTTACATTTACTTGATAGATTAAGAGAAAGTGTATCTTTAAGAGGATATGCTCAAAGAGACCCATTAGTAGAGTATAAGAAAGAAGCATTTGAACTATTTGAAGATATGCTATTTAACCTTAAGAAAAATACATTAGAATATCTATACAAAGTTGAACTTGTATCAGAAGAAGAGCTCAAAAAACAAGAAGAAGAGCTAGCTAAAGAGGCAGAAAAAACACTACAACAGGCTCAAACTAATATTGCTGAAGAAAC
>WFXI01000130.1 GCA_015490675.1 Hydrogenothermaceae bacterium | reverse complement strand
CCTATAAATATTAATGCTCCAGTTAACATTACTGCAGACACTAAAAACCCAGAGGACATAAAAAAAGCAATCATAGAGGCTTTTAGAGAAGGCTCAACAGAACTAAAATGGGCATTAGAACAGGCTTTAAGAGATATACAGATTGACAATGAGGGGTATATTTCTTAATTTATTTAGAACTAAGACTTAAAGTGGAGTAATTTGTGACAAATATCTATATAAACATAAAGGAAAATTTAGATGAAAACTTCTTCTTTATATCCGATAGTGGAAATGTATTTTCTCCGAATTTCGGAAGATTAGCAATTTTATTTGCACCTGAGGAATACTATGATAAAAATTGCAAAAATTTTAAAAGAAGTGAACTTCAAGAAAGGTTAGCTAAAAACTTGAATACTTCCTACAAAATGCTTATAAAGTTAATAAAGTTAGATATAGAACTAATAGAAAGTTACAAATCTTTGACAAAAGAGGACAAAGACAGAAATTGCATTGATTTTAGAGATAGATTAAGAATAGATGCAGAATATTTTCTTATAAGAAGTATATCTATGACAGAATTTTTTTATGAATTTTATAAAGATTGTTTAAAAGGAAAATTTTCCCATTATAGAGAAGAGCTAGAAAAATTTATAAAAACAAATTTTCCAAAAGTAGAACATCGGACCTTACTCAAGAATATTCTAAATTTATTTGTAGATAATGAACATGGAATTAGAAATATAGCAAGAAATAGACTTTTACATTTTCCAATTTATGCTGTAAACATCTATTGGAGACATGATGATAATTACATGGAGGAAGATTTTTTCATAGAAATTACAGATGAAAATGTAGATACACAATTAGGAATGTTAAAACTCATAGATTTATACATTATAATAATGCAAAGTCTTTACCTCTTTCTTAGACTTCAGATTTTTTTCCTTATAAAGAGATTTTCTGATATAGAACTAACTTCAGAAGATATTCATTATCTAGATATGATGTCTTCATATTTCAATTTTAAAGTAAATACTATATTGGTTGATGATAACAATATGCGTTTATCATCTGCCAAAAACTATATAGGAAAAGATGAATACTTGAAATTTTTACTTTAGAAGTTTTTCCTTTAATCTTCCTCTATATACCCAAGTTCAACAAGCATTCTACCTACAAGTTCATCATCAACAATATTCGTCCTTGCCATCCATTCTGGATATGTAAGATTTTTCAAAATAGTTAAATCCCTTTGCTTTAAACCCCTATACATTTCAGGATTATTCCAAAACTCCTTAAGATAAATTTCCTCCTCTGTAAACTCCTCTTTCATTGCTATCCCTCACTGTATAATGAATTTCAATAGAAACCTGTCCAGTATTTGGGTTAAAAAAATTAATTTTTACTTTATCTACTCTTATTCTCTTTTCCCATCTATTTAAAGCATCATAGATAGATGCTATTAAGACAGGTATTTGCTCAATTCCTCTATCTAATAGCTCCCATATACCACAACCAAATTCAGGCTCAAATATCTTTTCACCTTTTCTGGTAAAAAGAATAACATCAATTGACTGATTTATATCCTCTAATAAGTTAGAAAATTCAGTTTTTAACATCATAGTAATTTTATCCTACTTCTAAAGATACAAATTTTCAAGAAAAATAGTTTTAAAAATATACTGAAAAAATTCTAATTTATTTTGAGAATTTTTATAAAAAATTGCAAAAAAGATTAGAATTTTTTCAGGAAATTTTCTAATTTTTTTTGCAATTTTTTTGAAACAAAAACCCACCCTCATAAAATTTTTCTAATCTTTTTTATAGGGTAGTTTTTTTGAGAATACTTTTACATACTAATAGTTAGACACTTTTATATAATTTCTAATCTTTTTTGAGATTTTATAAAATTAAAGGATCAATGATAAATGGCTTGAAAATTTCTGCGAGATCTAGAGAAAGGGAAAATCTTTTTTCCTGTGGCGAGTGAAGGTAACTAATTGTTGGGTCAAGCTGGGTTCTATAAATTTCTGTTAGAACTGTGTTATACAT
>WFXI01000129.1 GCA_015490675.1 Hydrogenothermaceae bacterium | reverse complement strand
TTATTAGTGAAGAAGGGAAGAACATATCCTACCAGGAGAGAAAAAAGTGGAAATACTTCTGGATGGTTGATCCACTTGATGGAACGAAAGAGTTTATTAAGAAAAAAGGGGAGTTTACAGTAAACATAGCATTGATAAAGGAAAATAGACCTATTTTAGGTGTAGTTTATGCTCCTGCAATGGATGTTCTTTATTATGGAGGAGAAAGTTTAGGAGCTTTTAAAGTTGAGAATAGAAAAAAGGTAAAAATTGCTGTCAAGAAGAAATCAAATAATCAAATTACTGTAGTTGCAAGCAAGTCCCATCTTAATAATGAGACAAAAAGTTTTATTGAAAAACTGAGAAAGCATTTTGATGTTGAGATGACCTCTGTAGGCTCCTCATTAAAGATATGTCTTGTCGCTGAAGGAAGAGCTGATATATATCCAAGACTTGGACCAACAATGGAGTGGGATACTGCAGCGGCACATGCTGTTTTAAATGCAGCAGGTGGAAAAATAATAAAATATGAAGATCTTCCGTTGGAAGAACTGAAAAACTTAAATGAGATAGAATATAATAAACCAGATTTACTAAATCCGTACTTTATTGCAATGAGGCCTGATGTCTTTTGAACTTTTATTAACCGCTTTAACGCTGATTTTCATATTTTGGGGATTATACTCGGAGAGGTTTCATCCGGCGGCTGTTTTTTTTATAGCGGTTTCTATATTTGTTTTATTTGGTGTGATAAGTCCTTCTGAAGCACTTTCAGGCTTTTCTAACAGTTCTGTTGCTGTTATTATCCTTTTATTAATAATTGGAAATGTGATCCAGAAAACAGGGATAATCAGTTATTACTTTTCAAAACTACTTGGTGAAAACATAGGGTATAGAGCCTTTCTCGGTAAAATGTTTTTATCAGTTTCTTCAATTTCTGCTTTTTTGAATAATACTCCTATCGTTGCTATTCTTCTTCCCTACGTTTATCACTGGAGCAGAAAAAATGGAATTTCTCCATCAAAACTTTTAATTCCGCTTTCTTACGCTGCTATTTTAGGGGGAACCATAACACTAATTGGTACATCAACAAACCTTGTAGTCAATGGTTTTGCTATAGAAAATGGATTAAAGTCCATTCGCATTTTTGATTTTGCTTATGTTGGCATTCCTGCAACTTTGGTGGGCTTTCTTTACATTTTTTTTATAGGATATAAGCTTCTTCCAGAAAGGGAAGATCCTTTAAGATCTTTTCTTAATAAGAAAAAAGAATACATGATTGAGACTATTGTAAGGGATAATTCTAATCTTATTGGAAAAAATATAAAAGATGCCAGACTCAGAAATTTAAAGGGTCTTTTTCTTATTGAGATCTTAAGAAAAGACAGGAGGATATCACCAGTTTCTCCTGAAGAGATCATAGAAAAAGGAGATATACTTATTTTCGTAGGTCAGACAGATGCCATAACAGATCTTGTATCTTCTGATATCGGTCTTTCTCTTCCAGACTTTTGCAATATAGAAGATGAAAAGATAGATATTGTTGAGGTGGTAGTGTCTAATAATTCATCTCTTATAAATAAAAAGATAAGAGAAACAGATTTTAGAGCAAAGTTTGATGCTGCCATACTCGCAGTTCATAGAAACGGAGAGAGATTAAAAGGTAAAATTGGTGAGATTATCTTAAAGCCTGGAGATCTTCTTCTGCTTCTGACTGGAAAAGATTTCTGGAAAAGAGCTGAAGATACGACTGATTTTTACATAATCTCAAAAATAAGAGAGATATTCAATATAGATAGAAAAAAGGGAAATTTTGTTTTTTTTAGCTTTATAGGTTTAATTTTCCTATCTGCTTTAAATGTTGTACCTCTTTTCACATCACTACTTATCCTTATAGCTATTTTTATCTTAACAAAAATATCAACTTACTCAGAAATAAAGAAAGGATTAGATATAAATCTTGCTATAATTGCGGCTCTTTCAATCGCTGTTGGCAAAGCTATAGTGAACTCAGGCCTTTCTGAATTTATAGCGAGTTTGATAAACTCTGTTTTTTATCCAATGGGAATTTTAGGAGCTCTTATCGCTATTTATCTGATGACAAACATACTTACTGAGTTTGTTTCAAATATAGCTGCGGCTTCTATAGTTTTTCCAGTGGCTATATCTTCAGCAAACATGTTATCTGTGGACCCCAAGGCCTTTATCCTTGCTGTTGCATTCGGAGCTTCTGCAAGTTTTTTAACACCAATTGGATACCAGACAAATCTAATGGTTTACGGGGTTGGGAACTATAAATTTAAAGATTTTGTCATTGTAGGTCTTCCATTATCAGTCATATATGCTGTAATATGTATATCTTTATTGTACATTTTCTTTATTAAATATTAGGAGAGGGCAGGTTGAAAGAGAAATTTATAATTCCTCACAGGGGAAAGGTAAAAAAAGAGGACAGACAGAAGTTAAAAGGACATAAATCTGCAATTTTATGGTTTACAGGACTATCCGGAAGTGGAAAATCAACCATTGCTCATGCGGTTGAAGAAAAACTATACCAGATGGGGATCCATACTTATGTACTGGACGGTGATAATGTAAGAACAGGTCTTAATAAGGATCTTGGATTTTCTCCAGAAGATAGAAAGGAAAATATAAGGAGAATTGGTGAGGTTTCTAAGCTTTTTGTAGATGCAGGTATTATTGTTCTGTCTGCCTTTATATCCCCTTATAAAAAAGATAGGGAGTTTGTAAGGAATATAGTTGATGATGGTGAATTTATTGAGATATACGTAAAGTGTCCGATTGAGGTGTGTGAAAGTAGAGATGTTAAAGGACTTTACAAAAAGGCAAGGGAGGGATTAATAAAAAATTTTACAGGTATTGATGATCCCTATGAAGAACCAGAAAACCCAGAAATAGTTATTGAAACAGATAAGGAAACTGTTGAAGAAAGTGTAGAAAAGATAATTAACTACCTGAAAGAGAAAGGATATATTGATCTAAAATAGGTTAAAAATCATTATATGGAGGTAAGAATGCTTAACCCTCACGGTGGAAAATTAATAAACAAGATAGCTACAGAAGAGGAAAGAGCAGATCTTCTAAAAAAGGCAAAAACATTAAAAAAAATAATTATAGCTGACAGATATGTAAGTGACTGTGAAATGTTAGCCAATGGAGGTTTTTCACCACTTAATGGTTTTATGACAAAGGAGGATGCTGAGGAAGTAATAAACAATATCCATCTTAAAAATGGTCTTCTGTGGTCTATACCTATTGTTCTTCCTGTTCATGAAGAGATATTTAGCGAGCT
Organism: Hydrogenothermaceae bacterium; assembly: GCA_015490675.1. GTDB lineage: Bacteria > Aquificota > Aquificia > Aquificales > Hydrogenothermaceae > Hydrogenothermus. The sequence goes on along the minus strand of WFXI01000129.1, from coordinate 2,991 downwards.
TAAGATAGGAGATGAGATCGCTCTTTATGATAAACATAACAGACCAATAGCAATAATGGTAATAGAGGACAAATTTAACCTTGATCTTGAAAACTACTGCAAAAATGTATTTAAAACAACAGATATAGAACACCCTGGGGTAAAGGTTGTTAAAACTGCAGGGAATAATTTTATTGGTGGAGAAATAATAAGGCTTTTAAATAGACCAGTCAGGGAAGGAATAGACGAAAAGTATTACCTTGATCCTTCACAGGTAAGGGAAAACATACATAAAAAAGGTTGGAAAAAAGTAGTGGCATTCCAGACAAGAAACCCAATTCATAGAGCACATGAATACATAATAAAAGTAGCCCTTGAACCAATGGACGGTGTGATGATACATCCCCTTGTTGGAGAAACAAAACCGGATGATATACCGGCTGACGTCAGGATGAAATGTTATGAAGTTCTAATTGATAATTACTTTAACAAAGAAAAGGTTCATCTATCAGTTCTCCCGGCTTCTATGCATTATGCAGGACCAAGAGAAGCTATACATCATATGTTAATGAGAAAAAATTACGGTGCTACTCATATGATAATTGGTAGAGATCATGCTGGAGTAGGCGATTACTACGGAACTTATGAAGCTCAGGAGTTTGTTGAACAGTTTGTAGATGAACTTGAGATACAACCTTTAAAATTTGAGCATTCATTTTACTGCACAAAATGTGAGAACATGGCATCATCCAAAACCTGTCCTCATCCGAAAGAAGATCATATCCATTTAAGTGGAACAAAAGTAAGAGCAATGCTTAGAGAAGGAAAAAGACCTCCTAAAGAGTTCTCAAGACCGGAAGTGGCAGACATCTTAATAAAATGGGCAACTGGAAAATGAAGGATTTGTTATATGCACATGTAAAAAGTTATATTATGAATTATTAGAAATATATAAAAAGAAAGATCAAGCCTTGAAAAAGGAAACTTATATACTAAACTATAGTTAAAATAATTTATTGATAGGTGGTTCCTTTATGATAAGCAAAGATTTAAAAATTAATGTTTTACCAGAAGAAAAAAAAGAACTTATGGACTTTTATGAATTTTTATTAAAAAAATATAGGATTTCTCTACCTAAAAAAGGAAAAACTTATCTAAATTTGCAGGAGTTTTGGATAAACTTCCAATAAAACCAGAAGAGTATCAAAGAAAAATTAGGGAAAAATGGAGTTGATTTAAAATCATACAAAATGATAAACAAATTAAAAAACAAAATTAACTCAGATATACATTTAAAAGAGCTTTTAAAGGGTTCTTCTATTGCTTTTGTCTTAAGGATAGTTGGGATAATAGCCGGGTATATTTTTACTCTTTTGATCACCAGAGGATATGGTGCTGAGACAATGGGGGTTTTTGCCCTTTCTTTTACCCTCTTGCAGATATCATCTGTTATTGGTCGTCTTGGGATGGATACAGCACTCCTCAGATTTGTTGCAGAATATTCATCACAAGGAAAATGGGAAATAGTAAAAGATATTTATAAAAAAGCTATAAGACTTGTCATTCCCTTTTCTTTATTTTTATCAGTTTTAGTTTTTTTCTTATCTCCATATATAGCTGAATATCTGTTTAGAAAACCTCATCTGGCTCCATACTTTCAGATAGCATCTTTAGGAATAGCTCCTTTTGTATTACTTTTCATTCACACAGAAAGCCTTCGAGGACTGAAAAAAATAAAAGAGTATATGTTCATTCAGCAGACAGGAATATTTATTTTAGCCTCCACCCTCCTTGCCTTGATAATCTTTCTACTAACCAACAACTTACCAACTCCAATTAATGACAAACCAACTAATACTAACGATTCACTAACTCCCTCTCCAACCCTTTCACTATTCAGTCAAATGCCAATTATTACTTATATATTTTCTGTTTTTATTTTTTCTACAATAGCTTACTTAATTTGGAAAAAAACATTAAACCATTTCACCAATCCTTCAATTAACAAATTAACTAACAATTCCCCAATTCTCTATTCAACTATCTTAAATGTATCCCTCCCTATGCTATTCTCAAGTTCCTTAATTTTACTTATGGGATGGACTGATACTATAATGTTAGGGATATTCAGAACAGAAGAAGAAGTGGGAATATACAATGTGGCCTATAAAATGGCAATGATAACAAGTGTAACATTAACAGCAATAAACACAATTTCAGCACCAAAATTTGCAGAGTTTTGGGGAAAGGGAGATATAAAAGGTTTAGCAAAAGTTGCTCAGCAGTCAACAAAGCTTATATTTTGGACTTCTTTTCCTATATTGCTTTTATTTTTGATATTTCCCAAACCAATACTTAGTATTTTTGGTGAAGAATTTAAAGTAGGAGCTATTGCATTAATGATTTTAACTATAGGACAATTTATAAATGCTATATTTGGAAGTGTAGGATATATACTTCAAATGACTGGTAAACAAATTATAGTAAAAAATTTCTTGGTAGTTTCGTTAGTAACAAATATATGTTTAAATTTTGTTTTTATTCCTTCATATGGTTATTTAGGAGCCGCTGTGTCAAGTGTTGTAAGTACTATTATTTGGAATATCTTAAGTTGGATATTCATAAGAAAGACATACAACATAAATACAATATCTATAAAACTAAGTTCGTAGGTAAAGTCTATGTTAAAGTATATTTATAAAAATGTAATTAAGTGGTCAAATAGAATAGCAAATATTATTAATACATATATTTTTAAAATAAAGTATGCGCCTTTTGTATATTTAGAATTAGGTGCAGTTGTTGAAAAAGGTGTAAAAATAAGATTTTTAAACATAAACAATTCATCGATTAGGCTTGTATTACGAAAAAATAGCCGTATTAAAAGAAATGTAATCATTCAAGGTTCTGGATATTTTGAACTGGGGGAAAATTCGTATATAGGTTCTTATTCAGTAGTTGGTGTTAACAAAAAAATAATAATAGGAAAAAATGTTATGATCTCCGATAATG
>WFXI01000128.1 GCA_015490675.1 Hydrogenothermaceae bacterium | reverse complement strand
TTGTTTAAATCTGGCGAAGCTATTACATACATTACTGTAATAAAATTATCAGAAGAAAATTCCATAATTTCTTCCTGAATAATTTCACTTATTGCCTGCTTTAAAGCATTGTTAATCTTTTCATTTCTATGGGATTTTTTCAATTTTTCCTCCTTATATTCCAGCTATTGCTTCTATTTCTACTAATGCACCTTTTGGTAAGTTGGAAACTTCTACTGTAGCTCTTGCAGGTTTATGCTCTGTAAAATATTCTCCATATATTTTATTTACCTTTTCAAAATCTGATAAGTTTTTTAAGTATATTGTTGTTTTTATTATATGATTAAAATTTAATCCAGCTTCTTCTAAAATTGCTTTTATATTTTCCATTACTCTGCGAGTTTGAGCTTCTATATCTCCCCCTATAAACTCTTGAGTATTTGGGTCTATAGCAATCTGACCTGATATAAATACTAAATTTTCATACTTAATAGCCTGAGAGTAAGGTCCTATTGCTTTTGGAGCTTTTTCTGTATATATCATTTGCATTTATAATTCCTCCAAATTTATTTTACCTTCGTAAATTGCTTTTCCTACAACTACACCTATAATACCTAAATCTGCAAATTCATATATTTTTTTTACATCCTCAATTGAAGAAACTCCTCCAGATGCTATAACAGGCTTACTTAAATTTTCTGCTAAATACTTTGTTCCTTCTATATTTGGTCCAACTAAAGCTCCATCTCTGTTTACGTCTGTGTATAAATATCCATAAATTGGATAACTTTCAAATTTTTTTGCAAATTCTAAAGGTGAATACTGGGTTTTTTCTAGCCAACCTTTTATTGCTACTTTACCATCTTTAGCATCTATTCCAAGTATTACTTTATCTGGAAAGTAAGAAACGATTTTTTCAAACTCATCTTGGTTTTGGTAAGCTAAACTTCCTATAACTACATTTTCTACTCCTATTTCTATAATTGCCTTAACTGCATCAAAGCTTCTTAGTCCTCCTCCAAACTCAATAGGAATAGAGACTTCCTTTACAATCTTTTCAACAATTTTGTAATTTTTAGGCTTTCCTTCAAAAGCTCCATCTAAATCAACTATATGAAGTCTTTTAGCTCCTTTTTCTTGCCAAAGTTTTGCCATATCTACAGGGTTTTCACCATACACTTTAACTGCATTTGGGTCCCCTTTAAAAAGTCTTACAGCTTTTCCTTCTTTTATATCTACTGCTGGAATTATAAACTCTTTTAATGTCAATCTGTTTTCCCTCCTTCTATTACTTTTGCCTCTAATATTATAATTGGCTTAACAGGAACATCTCTCATATAGCCATAAGGGGTTGCCTTTATTGTAGTTGGTGTTTTTGCAATTTTGTCTACTATATCCATACCTTTTATAACTTTGCCAAAAACTGTATATCCCCAGCCTTGAGGAGTTTTGTCTTTGTGGTTTAGGAAATGATTATCTTTTAAATTTATAAAAAATTGAGCATTTGCACTATGAGGGTCTGAAGTTCTTGCCATTGCAATAGTCCCTCTTAAGTTCATAAGACCGTTATCTGCTTCATTTTTTATTGGTGGATGAGTAGGTTTTTTATATTTAAAATTTTTATCAAACCCTCCAGCCTGTATTACAAATCCATCTATAACTCTATGGAAAATAACCCCATTGTAAAAACCTTCTTTTACATATTTTAAGAAGTTCTCTACTGTCTTTGGTGCTTTATCTGGGAATAATTCTATATATATGTCTCCTTCTGTTGTTTTTAAAACTACTATTGGATTTTTATCCTGAGCAAAGCTAAAAGCTGCAAAAAATAAAAGTGCAAATATGCTAGCTAAAATCTTCATCCTTCCACTCCTTAATTATTTCTATTAAAGGCATAGGTTTAGCAAAGTAATATCCCTGTCCATATTCTATTCCTATTTCTAATAGTTTTTGAACGATTTCTTCATTTTCCACAAATTCTGCAATGACTTTCATTCCCATTTCTTTAGCAAAGTTTGATATGTTTTTGCATAAAATATAATGATTTTCACTTTTATGTATATCCTTAACTATGTTTCCATCTATTTTTAAGAAATTAGCAGGAACTTCTGTTAAGTAGAAAAAGTTTATGTATCCTTTTCCAAAATCATCTAGAGCTATCTGAAACCCTTTAGATTTAAGTTTTAGGATATTATCCCTTAATTTTTTATAATCTCTTATATCTTCTGTTTCTATAATTTCAAGCTTCAATCTTTTTACTATATTTTCATCTACATCCAGTAATACCATTACAGTAGCATCATTTATTAAATCAAATGGTGATAAGTTTATACTAATATTTAGTTTTTTATATTTATTCAAAATATCTATATTCTTTTCTATTACCTTTCTTGACAATTTAGAATATAAAAATGTCCCTTTTATCATTTCTATATATTTAAAAGGAGGAATAAGTTGGTTTTTAAACTTAAATCTAAGTAAGGATTCATAGTATAAAACTTTTTTGGTTTTTAGATTTACTACAGGTTGGAAGAAGAAAGTAAATTCATCTTTTTCTATAATCTCTTTAAGGTCTGATAAACTGATTTCTTCATCTTTCTTTTCTGTATAAATCTCTATTTTATTTCTTCCTTCTTTTTTAGCTTTATATAGAGCTAAATCTGCTTTTTTTATAGCGTCATTTAGGTTTCTTGCTTTATCAGTATCCAAATTTACCCCAAATGAAGCGGTAATTTTTAAGTTGTTAAAGTCAGTGTTTCTAATGGCTTCTAAAAGTCTTTCTAAGACTATTAAAACCCTACTACTAGTCAAGTTCCTATCTCTTTTTAAGAGTAAGAGAAACTCCTCTCCACCATATCTAATTATAATGTCATCTTTCCTTAAATTCTCTTTTAATACATTTGCAAATTGTTTTAATATCTCATCTCCAACTTTATGTCCATAGGTATCATTTATATGCTTAAAAAAGTCAATATCAACAATTGCGACAATATAATCTCTTAAGTCTATATGATGTTCAATCTCTGATAAATATTTTCTATTAAATACTTTAGTTAAAGTATCCTCAAATATTTTTTTCCTAATAAGGAACATTCTAATAAACATAAAAATACTTATTATAATTAATCCAAATGTAAATGCCATTAAACCTAATATTGCATCTTTTACTTTTCTTACAAGAGAGTTTATTTCTTCTAAAGTTTCAAAAGAAAAATCAACAATTAAAATAGCTTTAAGTTTGTCATTTTCTTCAAGAGGAATATAGTAGGTTATTCCTAATGTTTTAAGTTTTGAATTAATAGTATATGTTTCTTTTAAAGTTCTTTCTAAAGACCTAAGGATTTCTACTTCTTTTTCAAATGGTATAAATAAAGTACCATAGCTATCTTTAGTAGATTCTGGGTCTAAGAGATATCTGTATTTATTTTTGTCTTTATAGATAATGAAAATATATTTAATTTTGTCTGTTCTAAAATAGGCAAAGACTTTTGCTAGTTTCTCTCTTAAACTTTTATCCTTAAATAAATCATTTAAACTAGCATTATTATCTTCTAAAAAGAAAGAAATAGTATTTTTAATAATGTTTACTGATGTTCTTGTCGTGTATTTTATAATATTGTCTTTTAATTTCTCCTCTTCTTTTGGGATAAATGTATATATATATATGTACACTAACATTAATAAAAATAAGAAAAATATAAATATTATGTTTTTCTTTTCTCTCTTTAAAATCATTTTGTTTATTCTTCTATAAAGTAGCTATATTCTTGAGGCAATTTTATTCTGAGCATATCTAATTTTTCTTTAAACAATATTAAGTTAGGTCTTCCATTTTTCCAAGAGAAAACTCCTATACAACTTAAACAGTATTTCAGTGATTTAAAATCTAAAGCTAGAGCTGGCTTTTTAAAATCTTTCTTTTTACTTAAGACTAAAACAATGATAAAATCCGCTTTGTATAAGCTAGAAGTAGTTTTTAACGATTTTGAAAATTTCTTTAATTTATTTTTAAACTTTTCCTTTTTTTCTTTATCTTCAGAATAAATATACACATAAGGATTTCTTTTAGATATACTATCTATTATAAGTTTTTCTATAATTGATATTTCATACTCTTCCGCAAGTTCAGAGTGATTAGCATAAGAATGTGTCAAAGTTAAAATCAAAAGCCCTATTAAAAAAATAAAAATCATATATATTTTTCGCATATTAAAATACCTTTTCCAAGGTTATTAAAAATCTTCTATCAAATGCTTGATATTCATAAACAGAACCTATAATAGGTTTATATAAAACTTTTGCACTGTTGTTGAATATATTCTCCCCTTTGAATTTCAAAATCCAGCCATTCTTGAATTCTTTGGAAATACCAAATGTATAATCAAATGTTGCATCTACCTTTCTGTTATAAAGCTCATTTGTATATTTATCTCTAAAAACAAGTTCATTATATACTTTCCATGTTTTATATTCTGTTAATAATCTGGTATATCCACCTAAAGTTGGTGAAAGGGTTTTTACAGAAGATTTATCTATTTTAGACTTCCATACATAAAATTCAAATTTGTTAAATGGGTTTACATCCCATATATACCTTAAAGATCCTATAAAAATTGTATATTTTTGATTACTGTTTTCTATAGACCTTGTTACGGGATTATAAGTAAAGTCATTAGTTATTTCCTCTATACACAAAAACCCTGATATAGAATGATTGTTTATTTTATATGTGGATTCTGTTGTATAAGAAATAAAATTTACCGGATCTAGTTTTTTATTTAAGCTTGTCTCCACAGTAAACATAGAAGGAAGTAAGTACCCTTTAGTAATAAAGCCTTTTATAAGCCAGTTATCTCGAGGATAGGATATATATCCGACTCTTGTGTTTATATCTTTTTGAGTCTTATTACCCTCAAACTTGTAATCATCTAATCTTGCACCAATAATGAATAAATTTCTATCATTCAAATTATGTTTATTTTCTATATAAATAGAAGAAATCCAAAAATAATCAACTACATTAAAATTAGGATTGTTTTTCTCATCTCTTTTTATAGCCCCATCTAGATATTCAACAGAAAATTTATCCAAGTCTTGTTGATAATATCTAACAAAAGCTCCAATTAATAGCTCATTATTAGAAGTGTTCCATTCTTTGTTGATAGTAAAGGCAAGCTTGTGCAGAGTCCTTACTTCATCTATATATGTTGGTAATGTAGCTTGTTTAAAAGCTGGATGTAATATCCCTCCATCTGCCTGTTTGTTTTTTTCTATTATCTGCCTTCTTTGGATATCATAAGCAAGATTTATTTTTAAAGATTTATCTTGTAAAAATTGACCTGTGGCAGAAATAAATCCTACAGCAGAATACATCCCTTCTTTTTCAGGACTACCATCAAGACTAAAACCAAAAAAGTTTCTCCTATCTACATAGGATAAAGAAGTATCTATATACCAATTATTTACATTATATTGAAAAAATAAATGAATCCTTTTCTGGTCTCTGCTTATATCTCTATTGTTAACTGTTAATTTATCAAAGTCTATTTTTGCGTGACTTAATGTAAAAAGATAAGAACGATTTTCATCTAACTTACGCCCAGAAAATATTCCAAGTTGGTGTCCAGATTTATTATCTAAAATACCCTTTAATATAGTTGCATTTTCTCTTTCTGGTCTTTTTGTATACATTTTTATAATCATTAGAGATGGTTCGTTAGAAGCAGAAATTGCTCCTGGAGAAAAGTAAATTTCTATATGGTCTATATTGTCTAAAGGATATCTATCATATGTTAAAAACGGGCTATATGTAGATATTGAGCTTATTTCATGGTCATTAATGTAAAGTCTATACCTTGTAGAAATCTGATATCTTCTGCCTAAACCTGTAATCGATTCAACTCCATATTTGTTAGGGCCGAAATTAGAATTTGGGACTAGCTTTAAAACATCTGCCAGATAATTTGCTTGCATTATGTCTAAATCTTTTCTTGTGAATACAATTACATGTCCCAAACTTTCTTTTTTTGTTTTATTAGAAAGGTCTGCTTTTTCTTCGTATTTTTTAAAGAGATATAAAATACTTTGTTTTTTTAAATTATCAGGCTTCGTTTCATAAGAAAATGAGAAAGAATTAACTAACAGGGCAGACAAAAAAATAAAAGAGGTTTTTTTCATTATATACCTCAACAACATCTGAAATTCAATATGATTATAACATATCAACTATATGATAAAATTACATAAATCCACCAAAAGATGCAAAGGGAAATTTAGATGAAAATCTTAATGATAGATAATTATGATTCTTTTACATACAACATTGTTCAATATTTATATGAACTTGGAGCAGATGTTTTAGTAAAAAGAAATGATGAGATTTCCATAGAAGATATAAAAAATTTAGAAAACATTGATGCAATTGTTATTTCTCCGGGACCTTGTTCTCCAACTGAAGCTGGAATTTCTGTAGATGTTATAAAAACATTTAAAGGTGTTTATCCTATACTTGGAGTATGTTTAGGACACCAGTCTATTGGATATGCCTTTGGAGCAAAAATTATAAAAGCTAAATGTTTAATGCACGGAAAGACTTCTATGATTTATCACAATGAAAAAGGATTATTTGAAAATATTCCTAATCCTTTTGAAGCAGTTAGATATCATTCATTAGTTATAGATAGAAACTCATTACCAGAAGATATTGAAATTACTGCATGGACAAAAGAAGATAATGAGATAATGGGAATACAGCACAAAAAATATCCAATATGGGGAATTCAATTCCACCCTGAATCTATATTAACTCAATATGGAAAAGAATTATTAAATAACTTTTTAAAACTGGCGGAAAGGTTCAATGAATCTAAAAAAGTTTCTTATTAGTTTTTTTATAATCTCAACTTTTGTATTTGCAGAAACACCTAAAGAAAAAGTAGACAAAATGCTTTTAGAAGCTTGGAAATATTATGAGCAAGGTAAATATTACCTTATGCTTGGTAAAGCAAAAAAAATTCTTGAATATTCTAAAAAGCATAACATTCCAAAAGGTATAGCAGAAGGATATTATTATATTGGTGTTGCATACTTTCAGCTTGGAAAAATAAATAAAGCAATAGAGTATGCAAACAAAGCTATTGAATACTCTAGAACCCAAAAAAGTTATAGATGGAAAGCTTATGCTCATACACTTTTGGCAGAAATAATGCTTTCTTTAGGAAAATTTGATGAAGCTTTGAAACATTTTAAGACTGTTTTAGAAATTTCTGAAAAAAATAATAATAAACGAATGGTTCCTGTAGCTTTAATAAATATTGGAAATGTTTATTTTTTTAAGAAAGATTATGAAAATGCTCTTAAGTATTATGAAAAAGCTCTAGATAAGATAGAAAGCATAGATATTAGAAAACATTACAAAGCTTTAGCCAATTACAATGTAGGTATATCCTACTATAAACTTAAGCAATATGAAAAATCTATTCCTTATTTCGAAAAAGCTTATGAAATTTATATGGGATTAGGAGACAAAAAATCTGCTGTTGAGTCTAAGTTTTTTATAGCAAAGGCTTTAACAAAATTAAACAGATTAGAAGAAGCAAAAAAGGTTATAAAAGAAACAGAAAAGCTGGCAAAACAAACCTTAAGATATAAAAATTTTAAGAAACTTCTCAAAACTATAGAGGAAAAGGAAAAAAGTTAATTTAGTGCTTTCTCTAATTTATCTGCTTTTAATTTGCTTTCTTTAATCCTGCTTTCTAATGTAAAAAGTAAATCTTCTATTAATCTTTTTCTGTTAAGTAAAGCATTTTTCTTTTCTAGATTTTTTTCTTCTTCAACTTTTAGTGCAAGTTCTTTTATTTGATTTTTGTATTCTTCAATTTGGTCTTTATACTGTTTATCAGAATTTTTTAAACTTTTTATTAATTTTAGCTTCGTTTGTTTAATATTTATATATTTAGGATATTTTTTTAAAACATACTCGTAATAAAATGCTGCGGAAT
>WFXI01000127.1 GCA_015490675.1 Hydrogenothermaceae bacterium | reverse complement strand
ATAAGTTTAAAATAATAAAAACTTTTTGGCAAACAAGTTAAAATATTACAAAGAAAAAGAGGGGTATTTATATGCTAAAAAACATAAAGAGAATACTAATTGCTAATAGAGGAGAAATAGCAGTTAGAGCTATTAGAAGTATCAGAGAATTAAATGGTGAAAGTATAGCTATCTATTCCAAAGCCGATGAAAATAGTATTCATAAAGACATAGCTGATATATCAATCTGTATAGGTGAAGCTCCCGCTAATAAAAGTTATTTAAATATTCCTAATATTTTGTCCGCAATAGAAATAACAGGAGCAGATGCTGTTTACCCTGGATATGGCTTCTTAGCAGAAAATGCAACTTTTGCAGAAATTTGTGAAAAAAGTAACATTACATTTATTGGACCCTCATCAAAAACCTTAAAGTTAGTAGGAGACAAAGCAAAAGCTAGAGAAGCAGCAATAAAAGCAGGGGTTCCTGTTATTCCTGGAAGTCCACCTGTTGAAGATGTAGAGGAAGCTATAAAAATAGCTGATGAAATAGGGTACCCAGTTTTAATCAAAGCTGCTGGTGGTGGTGGTGGCAGAGGTATGAGAATAGTAAGAAATAGACAGGAAATGATAAGATTACTACCAGTAGCTCAAAGAGAAGCAGAAGCAAACTTTTCTGACCCAAGAGTTTATATAGAAAAATTTATAGAAAATCCTAAACACATTGAGATACAAATTTTAGCTGATAGCTATGGCAATGTAATTTATCTTGGAGAAAGAGAATGCTCAATTCAAAGAAGACACCAAAAGTTAATTGAAGAAAGTCCATCCCCTTTTATTACAGACGAAGTTAGACAAAAAATGGGAGAAGCAGCTATAAAGTTTGCAAAACAGGTAAATTTTGTTGGTGCTGGGACTGTTGAGTTTTTAGTTGATAAAAATATGGATTTTTATTTTATTGAAATGAATGGAAGAATACAGGTTGAGCATCCTGTTTCAGAGATAGCTACAGGAATAGATATAGTAAAATGGCAATTTTTAATAGCTGATGGTCAAAAATTAACAATTTCTCAAGAAGATATAAAACAAAAATTCCACGCAATAGAATTTAGAATAAATGCAGAAGACCCTGATAAAAACTTCCAACCTAATGTTGGGAAAATAGAAAAACTTTATTTACCTGGAGGCTTTGGAGTTAGAGTGGATACACATATTTATGGAGGATATAATATTCCACCTTACTACGATTCTCTAATAGCAAAAATCATTGTATTTGGAAACTCTAGAGAGGAAGCTATTACTAGAGCCAAAAGAGCTTTAAAAGAGCTAGTGATTGAAGGAATTAAAACAACAAGAGATTTCCACTTGAAAATTTTAGAAGATGAAGAATTTTTAAAAGGAACATATACAACGACATTAGTTGATGAAAAGTATTTAAAAGTGGGAGCTTAAAATGGCAATTGTAAAAGTTACACCTGTTGGAATGATAGATGAAAATACAGTAATAATTGCAGATGAAGAAACAAAAGAGGCGATAATAATAGACCCAGGGGCAGAAGGAGAAAAACTTAAAAAAGAGCTAGAAGGATATAAACTTAAAGCAATAGTAAACACCCACGGACATATAGACCATGTAGGGCAGGTTGGATATATAAAAAAGGTTTTTGATGTGCCTTTTTACCTTAATAAGAAAGATGAGTTTTTAATAGATAATGAACTTTTTCCAGGATTTGCAAAAGCAATAGGAGCATATCCTTGTCCAAAACCTGATTTTGATTTGAAGGAAGGGGATAAAATAAAAGTTGGGAATTTAGAATTCACAATAATTGAAACACCGGGACATACCCCTGGAGGAATCTGTATATACGAACCTAATGAAAAACTGCTTGTTGCAGGAGATACATTGTTTAGAGGTAGTGTTGGAAGAACAGATTTACCAGGTGGAGATGCTTCACAGCTTCAAAAAAGCTTACAAAAACTAATGGAACTTCCAGATGATACAAGAGTAATTTGTGGACATTACTCAGATACAACTATAGGTTATGAAAGAGAACATAATCCATATATCACAGGAAAACACAGAATTCAGCTATGGTAAATATTGGAACACATGTTTCTTCATCTAAATCTATTGATTTAGTGTTTGATAGAGGACTAGAAGTAGGAGCTAGGTCTATTCAATTTTTTGTTAGTTCTCCGCGAAGCTGGAAATGGAAAGAAAGAACTGACAAAGAAAAAGAGCTATTTTTTGAAAAAAAGGAAAAGTTTAATATATCACCATTGGTAGTTCACGCTTCTTATTTATTTAATCTAGCATCTGCAGATGAAAATTTAAGAAAAAAATCAATAAACGGTGTAATTAATGAACTTAACCTATGTGAAGAGTTAAAAATAGACTACTATGTAATCCATGCAGGAAAAGCAAAAGGCCAAAAGGAAGAAAAAGCAATAGAAAATATCCTGAAATCTATGGAAGAAATATTCTTAAAAGTTAATTTAAAAAACACTGTATTTTTAGTTGAAACCCTTGCAGGGCAAAAAGGAGAAATAGGTAAAACAACACAGGAAATATGCCAGCTAGTAAAACCTTTTGAATCTGAAAACATAGGAGTATGTTTAGATACCTGCCATCTATATTCTGCTGGATATAAGATAAATACAGAAGAAGGTTTTAAATCTTATAAAGAAGAGCTAAAAAATATAATTGGATTAGAAAAAGTAAAAGTAATTCATTGTAATGACTCAAAAACACCATTTAACTCACATAAAGATAGACACGAGCATATAGGTAAAGGAAGCATTGGACTAGAAGGATTTAGGTTATTCTTAAACGATAAAGATTTTTCTAAATTGCCATTTATACTGGAAACTCCTAAAGAAGGAAACTGGGATGAAATCAACATAAAAACATTAAAAAGTTTAATAAATGTGCCCGTAGCTCAGTCTGGATAGAGCACCGATTTCCGGGGTCGGGGGTCGCAGGTTCGAATCCTGCCGGGCACATTTTTGTGGACAAAGTTATACT
>WFXI01000126.1 GCA_015490675.1 Hydrogenothermaceae bacterium | reverse complement strand
CCTCATTTTCCAGTTATGCCTGGAGTTTTAATAATTGAAGCTATGGCTCAAGCTGGTGCTTATATGATGATACAAAAAGCTAAAAAGGAAGGTATTGAAGGAGATTACACAGTTCTATTTGCAGGAATAGAGAGTGCTAAATTTAGAAAGCCTGTACAACCAGGAGACCAGATAGTTTTTGAAGTAGAAGGTATAAATATTAAAAAATTTATGGGTAAAATAAAAGGTGTTGCAAAAGTAGATAACCAGATAGTTGCAGAAGCAATTTTAATGGCAGCTTTAAAGAAAAACTAAAATGGAAGATATAAAAAAACAGATAATTTTTACAGGAAAAGTTTTATATGAGCAAAGACTTGTAACTACTCATGCAGGAAATATTTCTGTTTTCCATAACGGGAAAATATACATAACAAAAACTGGAAGTATGCTTGGATACCTAACAGAAGAGGATATTGTGGAAGTTGATTTAGAGCCTTCAGCTAAAGATAAAGATGCTTCGAGAGAGTTAATTGTTCATAGAGAAATATACAAAAAAACAGATGCAAAAGCTGTTATTCATGCTCATCCTGTTCATATGGTTTCTTTATCTTTTAACTTAAAAGAAAAGTTTATTCCTATAGATTCAGAGGGAGAACTTTTTATAGGAGAGGTACCAATTATAGAAGTTGACCCGCCAAGTGCTTCTCCTGAGCTTGCAGAAAGAGTTTCTAACTTGATGAAAGATTACAGCATAGTTGTAGTAAAAAGACACGGCTCTTTCATAAAAGCAAATAATTTAAATAAAGCACTACAACTTACCTCTGACCTTGAATACTGTGCAAATATTTATACATTAGTTAAAAAACTTTAGAGGGGAATATAAATGGAAAACAAAAATCTAGAAAATACTGTAAAAAAAATGGCAATTGTTTTAGAAAAACTTGCTAAAAAGGTAGATGAGCTAGATAAAAGAGTTCAAAAACTAGAGCTAAAAAGCTTAGCAAAAGAAGGCTCAACCACACAACCTCAAGCTACACAGGCTCAGTATGTACAACCTCAAAACACAGGTTCAGGGTTTGGAACAGGTTTCTTAAGCTCTTTACTTGGTAGTTTTGCAGGAATGAGTTTATTTAGCCTACTATTTAATAGGGATGTTTCTGCTGAAGATGTGGCTAAAGAAGCAGGTATTTCTGAAGATGAACTAGCTGAGATAGAAGAAAGACTAGACAGTATAGATGAGAAACTTGCAGAAATAGAGGAAAATTTAGATGAAACTCCTATAGAAGAAGCAATGATAGAGCCTGATACTTATGGATATGAGGATATAGATGCAGATGTAGGTTTTGGTGATTTTGACACTGATATAGTTTGATGGAAGAATTTTTTCAAAAAGTTGCACAATACATAAGCCAAAATTTAGTTAGTGAATTAACCTCTACTTTTGTAGGGGTTTTTTTATTTTTTGTGTACTTTTACTCTAAGATTAAAATAAAAGATTTCATTAAAGAAAAAGATAGCAGATTATCTTATTTAGATTTAGCAACAAGGCTTATTGTTTTATCTCTTTTTTATTTACTTTTTTTCTATATAGAAACAAAACTTAAAATATTTATCACAGGTGCATTTTTCAAAAATTTATCTTTACTGCTAATAATTATAGAAAGCTTAAAATTTATTTACAAACAGCTAAAAATAAGCCAAAAAAGCCTTTTAAATTTAATAATTTTACTCACTTCTATAGATATAGGAATAATTTTTCTATTAGATTTATCTCATTCTTTAGATTTACCTATAGGAAGTAAGTATAGTTTAGATGAAATTGTTAAACTTTTAGCTATTATTCCCCTTTTTGTATTTTTATTTGTTATATCAAACAAAATAGTGTCTTTGATTTCTACAAAAAATACATTATTTAGAATTACCTTAATTAAGCTTGTGTATGTATTTAATATCCTGTTTTCTATTTTAGGTTATCTTTGGTTCGCAGGGTTTTTAAATTTTGATTTAAAGTTTTTATTTGGAATAATTTTAATTTTTATTTTATCTGTAATTTATGCATTTTTTGTTTTATTTATATCTCATCAACTTGATACAAAATTTGAAATAATTCAACAAACTTTTCCAGAAGTTAAGGGAAGAATTTTTACTCTTTTATCTCTATTGTTTTTATTTGGTATATACCTGATATCTATCTTATTTTTCAACATAGATAGTTTTATCCAATGGACAAAAGAATTTTTTATAGTAAAAACAGATGTTTTAAAAATTTCTCTTTATTCTCTAATAAAAGCCATTTGGTTTTTTGTCCTGGTAGTAAACACAATACTCATTGTCAGGGTTTTAATTAGATACTTTATGTATAAGAAAAAAGGTGAATTTGAACCAACGCCTATAGAGGCAATTATCTATAATTTTGGAGTTTTACTTGCTGGGATTATTTCCCTTTCTATGCTTGGAATTACATGGAAAGTATTACTTCCTTTAATTGGAGCCCTTGGAATTGGTGCAGGTTTTGGACTTCAGTCTATTATTAATAACTACATAAGTGGATTTATTATTATTTTTAACAGGAAAGTTGAAGTTGGAGATATTGTAGAGCTTAAAGGAAATGCAGGTGATTTTATAGGAAATCCTAATGAGATTATTTTTGGAATAGTTACAGATATAGGAGTTATTAACACAGTAATAGAAACAATAGACGGTATAAGTGTTGCTGTGCCAAACTCAAGATTTGTCAGTGAAAACATTGTTAACTATACTCTAACAGATAATCTTGTAAGGCTTAGAATTCCTTTTAAAGTTGGATATGATACACCAAGGGAAAAAGTAGAAAAAATTTTGATAGATACTGCATATGAGTTTAAAAGATATTTAGCCAAATATCATTCTCCACAGGTTTGGTTTTTTGACATAAAAGATTATTACAACGAGTTTGTTTTAGTTATATGGATAGATGCTAGAAACTGGAAGAAAATAATATGGTTAAGAAGTGAGATTTATAAAAAAGCCTTTGATAAATTCAAAAAAGAAGGTATAGAAGTTCCTGTAATTAGGGTAGATTTAGAAGGCAGTAGTTAAGCTGTTATCTATGTTTTTCAACACCAACTTTCTCACAGTATTTTTCAACAGGACATTTTGAACAAAAAGGGGATATAGGTTTACAGATAGTTTGTCCAAAAGCTACAAGTAGTTTATTTATTTTATTCCAGTATTTTTTTGGAACTTTTTTCATAAGCTCAAATTCAGTTTCTTCAGGAGTTTTTGTTTTGACAAACCCGAGTCTGTTACAAATTCTATGAACATGAATATCTACACAAATAGCAGGTTTTCCATAACCTTCACTTAAGACTAAATTTGCAGTTTTTCTACCAACACCTTTAAATTTTAAAAGTTCCTCTAAAGTATCAGGAACTTTTCCGTTATATTTTTCTATTATTTCTTTTGAGATTTGTTTAATCTGCTTGGCTTTATTTTTATAAAAACCTGCTGGATAGATAAGTTTAGCAATTTCTTCTTCAGAAAGATTTACCATATCATATGGATTATCTGCTTTCTCAAATAGCCTTTTTGAACTTTCTGCAGTTGTTTCATCTTTTGTTCTGAGGCTAATAATTGTTGAAATTAGAACTTTATATGGGTCTTTTGTTTTTTCTGCAAGTAATGAAACTACAGGAGCATTCCATTTGGGGAATTCTTCTTCAAGAATTTTTAATACTTTTAAAAATGTTTTTGTATCCATAGAAAACATTTTATAATATTTTGATGATTATTGAACAACCTTTAATTATATACAGCAGAAAAAATAAGTCTTATATACCAAATCCAAACAGATTTTGGTTAGTTGATAAAAAACTAGATAAAGCTATATCTTCTTTAGAAGCTAAAGGATATATAAAAAAAATCTCAGATATTATTACAAATAATGAACTTTTATTTAACGAGCTTGTAAACCTCCACAAAAAAGAAATTCAAAT
>WFXI01000125.1 GCA_015490675.1 Hydrogenothermaceae bacterium | reverse complement strand
CAGACGCATATTTTATAAGAAGGGCGGCAGTTGAACACAAAATACCATATTTTACAACTGTCAGAGCCGCAAAAGCCGCAGTAGAAGCAGTTTATTCCTACAAACACAAACAGCTTGATGTAAAACCACTGCAGGAGATATTTAGGTAAAATTCATCAGGGGGAGGGGTGTTATGCATTCAGATAGAACCTTTTTTACAAATGAAGAAGGTAAAACACTTGTTGAAAGGTTCAGATTTAATCGGAAATAATACAAATTATCCAGCTGAGGTAATACTGTCAGAAATTTTTGTTTGAAATTACTTAAATGGGGTATTACATTTAGTAATAGGTAATACATATTTATAGAGGTAAGCCAAAATGTTTATAACAAAGATGACAAAGAAAGGGCAGATAACAATTCCGGCTGAATACAGAAAAAAATTAAAAGCAGAGTATTACACAGTTGAGATAAAAGATGAGCAGATTATACTGAAACCTTTCAAACAGTTGGCTGGTAGCTTGAAAAAATATGCAAAAAAAGGAAGAATTGAAAAAGTGATACAGGAGGAAAAAAAGGCATTTAGAGAGGCATTAATTGAAAAACATAAAAGTGATTGATGCAAATATAATACTAAGATACTTACTTGATGATAATGAGGAGTTATCAAGGAAAGCCAGAGATTTGGTAGATCAAGCGATAGGCTTAAAGATAGAAATCTTGATAAAAGAGATTGTGATTGCTGAAGTTGTTTATGTTCTTGAAAAGTTTTATAAGGTGAACAGAAAAGAGATAGCAGATGTATTAGAGAGACTTATTTCTTTAAGGGGTATAAAAACTGAAAATAAGGAATTTGTAAAAAGAGCATTAAAAATTTATTCAGAAAAAAAGCTTGATTTTGTAGATTGTATTCTTTGTGCAATGGGGGAAGATTACCATATAGAAACTTTTGATAAAAAGTTAAAAAGGTGTATATCGGGTTAAACAGAAGGGATAAAAATGATACTTGATTTACTTCAGAACTCTTTTAACAAAGACAAATTTGTAAAATTTATCCGATTGATCACAAAAAATTTTAAGCATTTAGATGAGCATCTTGAAGGAATTGAAAATGAAAACTACACAGTTTTTCCAGTATCTTCATTTAAAGATAATAACGGTTTAAATTTTCAGGTAATTTTAGTGGAAACTTATAAACCATCAAAGATAGAAAAGACAAGTATAGAACAGAGGGAAATAATCAGAAAATATACAAACGAGAACGAACTTGGCTTTGACCCTGATAGACCGATTAGAGAACAAGAACCTAACCCACTACCAGACAGAAAAGCCCTTGACGATATAGTTTTTGACGCTTTAGAATTGACAGAAAAAGAAAAAAAAGAAGTTTATTACGCCGTCGCCGAACTTGTCAAAAACCGCTTAGACAAAGCAAGGAGTGTTTGAAGATGATATAAATTTAAAATTTGGAGGTTAGGGGGATGTATCTATCCAGACTTATAATTTCTAATTACAGAAGCATAAAGTTTTTGGATTTGGAATTTTCTCCAACAAAAAATGTAATTATAGGACATAACAATGCTGGTAAGAGTAATATAATAAAGGCTCTCAATATTATTATGGGAGAACAAACACCTGATTATAAAAAATATGAAAATATTTCAGAGAGAGATTTTTTTAACGGAACAGAAAATGAACTTTTCATAATTGGAGAAATTTCAAAAAAGGATACTTCCTGTATAGATTTTAATAATTTAGAAATAAATTTAGCTGGAACTTATATAACATTGCAAAATGACTTGAAGTTCTACTATGAAAGTAGTCAGTTTTATGACTTTGTAACGAAAGTTTTTGATGTGAATTTTGATTCTTTAAGAAAAGTATATGATACTAAAGATTTAAATGAAGGAAGTAAAAAATTTATTATTTTTAATAATTTAAGTGTGGTAGAACGAGATAAAATAAATGATGCTATCAACTCAATTTCTAAATTTATTTATGTTTTTAGAGCTAAAAAAGATGAAGAGAATATAGTAGAAAAAGATTTTAGGTTAGTTTTTGTAAAAGATAACCATTGGTATATATCTCAAAGAATCTTTATGAGAAATGAACTGTTAATCAGTGCAATAATTCCACCATTTAGAGATCCAGAATATCAACTAAAACCAACTAGTTGGAATTGGTTTGGAAAAATGATGAAAAATCTTATAAAAGAAAAAAAGGAAAAAATTAAAGAGGATGAGAATCCTTTTGGCGAATTAGAAAAAGCAAGAAGTATAATAAAGAAAAGTGCTGACAAGATTTTTAAAGATCTGAAGGATGAGATAGAAAAGACATCTTTAGTTTCTGGATTTGATGGAGCGAAATTAATTTTTTCTTTTATGGATGATGAAATAGATATTAGCAAAAATATAAAAATATATATTGATGATGGATTTACTGCCCCTATAAACGAAAAAGGAGCAGGTATTCAAAGTGCTATAGTAATAAGTTTATTTACATATTTTGTAAGAAAAAACGCTGTTTCAAATTCTTTGCTGTGTTTAGAAGAACCTGAAATTTATCTTCATCCTCATGCTTGTAGAGTGATAAACAAAAAAATAAATTATTTTATAAATGACAATGAAAACAAAGTTGAACATCAGGTAATATTGACAACCCATAACCCTATCTTTGTTAAAGATGAAAATATTCACAATCCAAGAATTTTTAGGGTATGGAAAAATAAAGAGAATGGAACTATAGCAAGATATGTAGAAATAAATGAAGATTTTAAAAATTTATTTATAAGAGAAGAAAACTCCGAATTATTTTTTGCTATAAAAGTGATAATAACAGAGGGATTTGATAAATATATATTGAAATTTTATGATTCTTTGGAAAATAGTTCACAGTTAGATGAAAAGAATATAAGTATTGTATCTGCTGAGGGTAAAAATGATTTTATAAACTTTATAAAAATTTGTGAAAAATTAGGAATAGATTTCTTTATTTTGGCTGATTTTGATTATTTATTAAGGGGAATTTTGAGCAATTATGAATTAAAAGAATATTTGAAAGAGAAGTTAGGAACTACATCTTATATAAAATTAGAAAAACTTATAAATCATTATCTCTCTGAAGAGTCTTACAGAAGTTTCAGAGACAAAGGTAAAAAAATTGAGGAGTTAGATGATATTACAGAGGAATCAAAGGAAAAAATCAAGGATTATATTTTACAGGGAATAAAGGAATTAAAAGAAAAAGCAAATATTTTTATCTTAACAGGCGAAATTGAAGATATTTTTAAAAAAGATTATAAAGAAGATATTCTTGAAAATGAAAAATTTACCTTTGAATCGGTTATCAAATTAAGAAAATATTTGATAGAAGATAATAAAAACTTTTCAGATATATTTGAAGAAGAATTTTTAAACGTCTTAAAGGAATTGTTTGAAAAGGTATAAATTTAACTTGCCATTGCACAAAAATTAATTTACAACAAATATAACTT
>WFXI01000124.1 GCA_015490675.1 Hydrogenothermaceae bacterium | reverse complement strand
TAATTGTAACTTCTGATTTGTATAACCTGCCTGAAAATGTTAAAAAAGTTATGCTTGCTTGCACAGATAGTTTAATAACAACCAGCCCAAATGTAAGACCTCTTGTTCACGGTGAAGATACTGCAGAATCAAAACTAGAAGAAGAAACATTGCTTTTTGCTGAGTATGTAGACCCTGAAAGTGGAGGTAAATTTATAGCTGGTGGAACCTGCGTATTTTGGGATAACTATTCAATAGATTTATACAATAACAAAGACTTTAGCTTAAATCTTTTATCAAGATAATCAAAAGGGGCTTATGCCCCTCTTATTTTTTTCAGTTAAATGTTATTAAATTCACTTTCATATTCTTATTTTTAAAATTTTTATTAAGATGTGCAGAATAGATTATATTTTCTGGATTTAACATGTCTTTTATAATTGAAACTGCACTTTCAATATCTTTAAACTGGTTTTCATAAGATATTTCAATATGAGTAAATGTTGATTTAACAGGTTTAGATACATTTTCATTAATAAAATTTTTAAGCTGGTTTAGGTTATCTGGATAAGTATTATATGAAAAATAATCAATTTTTCCATAGTCGTTTTTAAATAGAAAATGGTATATATCATCTGGGTCAATACAGACAAGTCCGGGAATGTAAACACTTCCGATTAATAGTGTTGGTATTGTAAGAAGCTGGTTTTTGTCTTTTGCTTTGAAGGTATAGATTTCTTTTTCAAACTCTAAGAGGGAATTATTTAAGGTTATAAGCAAGATTTTGCTTTTGTTTTCTTTAGCTTTGTTAATAATTTCTCTAACAGCATTTTCTTGCCATTTTTCTTTAAAACTGCTGATAATAAAAACTATTTTATCTTTTTTATATATCTTTAAATTTTCAAGATTAAAGTTTTTGTCTATTTCATGTATTAAATCTGGATTTTCTGGATAGTTTAAACTTTCTTCTAACTGCTTTGCATAACTTTCTGAGTTTTCGTCAATAATAAATACTTTAAAATCTGTCCAGCTGTGTTGTTCTGTTTGGGATTCTGGTTTTAGTAATGTTATCATAACTCTAAATTTGGCTAAGTTATTGTATGTTTCTCATCAAGAAAAATATTTAAATTCTTTATCGTATTAATAATCCTATCATTTCTATATTTTATAAACTTTTTTAAATGAGATTCGTTGTTCCAATCAAATTTTTCTTTTAAAATATCTTCTAATTCCTTTTCAATATCTATAATTTCTTGTTGAGATAGGAAAGTATTATTAGACTTAAAATACTCTTTTTTTTCTTCAACACTTTTGTTTCCTTTTGAAGAGTTTGGACTTTGATAATCTATTACTAAATTTCCAAGTAAATCCAAGTACTCGTATTGAAACTCTTTAGAAAATTTTCTTTTAGCAATATCTTTAGCTACTATATGTTCTATAGACAATTTATATTTAAAGTCTTTTTCAAAATAATCGTTTATATCTAAAGGTTTATATCCCTTCTGTTCTCTAAGTATATTTTCATATAAAAACAAAATAAATTTCGCTAAATTACCATAGTATATTGAATCAATATTATTTTCAAATCTACCTTTTATATTCCACCAATTTTCTTCAAAAATTACATTTACGTTTTTTAAAAGGTTTTTAAAGTTATCTCCCTTGTAATCTCTCGCTAAAGAGTAAAAATACGAAACTCCTGTATCTGAACGAAGCCCTGCAATTGAAGAAACTAATGCAAATTTATAAGATAGAGTAATGATTTTCTTTAAAAATTCCAAATTTGAAGAATGATACTTATATACTTTTATAAATAACGGCATAAAAATAGCAATTCTTCCAAGCATTTTTAAATTATCTAAATCTCTTATACCAATTTCATTGGTTATTAATTTTTCTGATATCTCAAAGACTTCTTTTATATTTTTAGATATAGCCTTTACGTTTATTCTATTATTAGCAACTAATTCTTTTATAAAATCTTTTGCTTTATAATATTCCTGATATTTCCAATCCAAAAATGCAATTACAAAATAAGAAAGTATAGATTCTTCTTTTAATATACCTTCTAATGATTCAGAAATTTTATAAATATCTCCGAAATCACTTTCTATAGTCTCAAGGATTTGCTCATTATTAGACAGACTTGCTTTATACATAAGAAAACTTTTTATTGATTCTAAATCCGTTAATTTCTTACCTCTATCGTTTACAAGTTCAAATATTTGAGATGCTTCTTTATTTGTTTTTACTATATGTATTAATACTTTTGAGGTTCTTAAAGTGTACAGTAAATTAAGTATCTCATCTTTACTTATATTTTCCAATTTTTTTTCAAAAAACTTTTTAGCATTGATTAATCTTTGCTGTGATTTTTTAGAAATATTAGTTGGAACATTATCATTTAAAACATAATCGTAGAAAAAAGAGGAATCATTATTGGAAGGAACTAATTTATACCGGTCATATTGTTTTATATATGTTTCCTCTAAAATGTGTAAAAGTGTTTTTTCTTCTTCATTAATATCCATTTTTTTTAAACTTTTTAAAGCAGTGTTTATAAAAATAATAGCCGTAGTAATCCTTTGTTGACCATCAATAATGTCAAATTTATCAAATAAATCGTTTTCCTTATTAAAGAATAAAAAAGTTCCTAAAAAATACTTTTCATCTTTAGGTTGATTCTTTAAATCTTCAAAAAAATCTTTAAGTTGTCTATCTTCCCAAGTGTAAGCCCGTTGATATATTGGAATTTCATAAATCTTTTTTCCCTCAAATATTTTTTCAAAAACTGAAAAATTTTCCATACTAATCTCCTCCATTTATAGTCCTTAAATAGTTCAATTAATTCTAACACTACAACCCATAAACCTCCACGTAAAACTTCTTACCGTCATCTGTTTTCTGGACTGTGTAAGTTATCGGAAAATTTTTTGATTGATTGTTTTCTTTATTTTTGATAATTAAATCAGCCTGACATGAATATCTGTCTATACTTTTTTGATACTCAATTGTCCTTACATTTTCTATCTTAAAATCAACATTATCAATTATTTCTTTAAGTCCAGCATTTAAAAATTGTTCTTTAGCAATATTAATCACAAGCTCTTTTGTTCTACCATCAGAACATTTTGGAGTGCTTGATGAACATGCAATAATAGAAAAAGAAACAGCACCTAAAATCAATCCTTTTACAAGAGTTTTCATCTTTCAACCCCCTAAACATTATTTGGTTTTTAGTATATGAAACTTTTTGGAATGTTATGTTCTATATAAAGGGTTTTTTGATAATTTTGCATATATAAAAAGTTGATTTAGATATAAAATTAGATATACTATAAGATATATAAAAACCAAAAGGTGATTTAAATGGCAACTGTAAAAAAATTAATCAGTATGGAAGAAAGCCTTGCAAAAGAGTTAGAAAATATATCAAAAATTCTCAAAGTTTCACAAAGTGAGATTGTAGAAAAGGCTCTTGATTTTTATTTAGATTATATAGATGGAATGGTGGCAGAAAAAGTAAGCAAAGGAATTAAGGAAGGAAAAATAAAAGTAAAAGAAGCTGATGAAGTATTTAAAAGGCTTGGTATAGATGTATAAACTTCTTATTTCTGAAGTTGCTGAAAAAGATTTAGAAAAGTTTTCTGTTGATGAGAGAATTTTTATAGCTGAAAAGTTAAAATATCTTGCAGAAAACTTTGAAGTCTTAAAAAGAACTAAAAAAGTTAAAAAACTTCAAGGATATGACAAATACTACAGATATGTTATATCAAGAAAAATCAGGGCAATTTTTGAAACAGAAGATGATAAACTAATTATCCTTATATTAAGAGTCGGGAAAAGGAAAGATATTTATAAGGATTTAAAATTTTAACAGATTAATAATTTTTTCCTTTGTTCCAAATAATCTTCAAAAATTTTCAAAAACTCATTAAATCTTTTTAAGTTTTTTTCTACAGAAAAGCTAATCTTTTCGTCTATCTGTTTTATTTAGATTTTAAATTTTTTTCTAGATTGCATAATCACTCTATAAAATGATTTAATTTTTAGATTTTAAAAAGTTATAGTTTTTTTCTATCATTTCCTAATGCACCCTTTCCCATATCTTTATTGCTTCTTTGCAGTTTTCAACAGTTAGAAGTAACGTAATTCCAAAGCACCTGCTCTTATATTTATTCATTTTATTTTAACGCCTGCACAGAAATTTTATATATTATCTATAAGATTTTTCTCTTTGCTTTTTTCTTTTTTATCCAAATAAATTTTATGGAGAACTTTTAATGGCATGCATATTGACGTTCTACCATCTTTATATATTAGAAGTTGATTAACAGGTTTTATCTCTTGCTCTAAATGGTGGTTTATAAAAAGCATATCTGATTCATAAACAAAATATACGTCTGCCCAATTTTTTTTGTTTGTGTGAGAAATAGAAAAGTCTATGAGAAAATCAATAAAATTTTCATCTTTCAAATAGTCTTTCTTATCATCAATTATCAAAATACCAGCCACATTGTGTTTGTATATTATGGCAAAACTAGAAAAAGCTGTTATTTGTGCTGTTTGTTTAAGATACAATTTGACTCCTTATTAATTTTTTAATGAACCGTGAACCTTTTCCCAAACTTCTATAGCTTCTTTACATTCTTCAACTGTAGGGACAAGCGCTATTCTAAAATATTTACTTTCACAAATCCCTTCTTTTATTTCTATACCAGCGCAAAAATTCTCTCCTACAGATGTAACTATACCATGTTCAAGTAATGATTTCACATAATCCTTCGCTGAGATACCATCAGGCGATCTTATCCAAAAATAAAAAGTTGCCTTAGGATATAAGTATTCAAGACCTATTTTATCAAAAAACTCTATAAATAAATCTCTTTTTTGTTTAAAAATTTCATTTCTTTCTATTACATGCTTATCATCACTCCAAGCAGCTATTGCACCTTCTTGTATAAATTCAGGGGTGGCTACTCCAAAAGAAGTTC
>WFXI01000123.1 GCA_015490675.1 Hydrogenothermaceae bacterium | reverse complement strand
CTATTAATATCTCATCAAGAGCTTTGTGTTTGTCAGTTTCAAGAAATCTTTAATTTGCCCCAGCCACATATATCTTTTCATTTAAGAATCCTAAAAAAAGCTGGTTTAGTAAATTCTAGAAAGGAAGGAAAATGGAACTATTACTCTTTAAATAAAGAAAATCCTCTATTGAAAAATCTTGTTCCCATTATAGAAAAAAATATTAGGATAATTTTACCTTTACCAATTTACTATTTACATCACTTTGACTTTAATTTAACTTTAATTTATGAACAATTATTCAAAGGAGAATTAATATGGCTGAATTACACCCACCTATAGTTCATTTTGCAGTAGCTTTAATAATAATAGGAGTAATTTTTGAGCTTCTTGGTTTTGCTCTTAAAATAGAAAGTTTAAAACATGCTGCCTTTTGGACATTTATTGCTGGAGTATTAGCTGTATGGGGAGCAATGTTTTCCGGAGAAGCAGCTGAAGAAGCAGTTGAACACTTCATAGAAGGAACTAACGCAGAAAAAGTTTTTGAACATCATGAAGAGCTTGGGAAGTTTTTACCCTGGATATTTACAGGTTTAGGTTTATTTAGGGTTTATCTTTATGTAAAAGAAAACTCCAAGTTAATGATAATCTATCTAATTGCAGCGTTCATTGGTATAGGATTAATAGGTTATCAGGGAAGATTAGGTGGTAAAATGGTTTATGAGTATGGAGTTGGAGTAAAACCTTTAATGGAAAAAACTCCTGTAATACATTCTTCTGACAAAGATGAAGATTAAATCTTTGGAGTAAAATAAATAATGACCATAAAAATAGGTTTTATTTGCACAGGGAACTCTGCAAGGAGTCAAATGGCAGAGGGATTTGGAAAATACTATTCAGAGAAACTTGGGAAAGATGTTGAGGTTTACTCTGCAGGTTCTAACCCTTCTGGATATGTCCACCCTCTTGCTATAAAAGCTATGGAAGAAAAAGGCATAGATATTTCTAAGAACAAATCAAAATCCCTTGATGATATACCTTTAAATGAGCTTGATTATGTAATAACCCTTTGCGGAGATGCTGCAGAAAACTGTCCTGTTGTTCCTGGTGCTAATACTCAGCATTGGGGGCTTCCAGACCCTGCGAGAGCAGAAGGAACAGAAAATGAGAAGCTAGAAAAATTTAGAAAAATCAGAGATGAAATAGAAAAAAGAATTCTAGAGCTTTTTAAATCTCTATGAGACTACTTTTAAAGTTTTCTTAATATAATTTGCCTTTTCTAAAAGCTTATTCCTGTCAAAATCTATTATAGTGATATGTCCCATTTTTCTAAGTGGCTTTACAGTTTTTTTTCCATAAATATGAATATAAACTCCATCCAGTTTCATAACCTCTGAAAGTCCTTGATAAACAGGTTTACCATAAGCGTTTTTATCTCCAAGAATATTTAGTGTTAGAGCAGGTATAACTTGTTTACTTGAACCTAGAGGTAAGTTTGTTAAAACTCTAATATGCTGTTCAAACTGGCTTGTTTCACATGCTTCTATTGTATAGTGTCCCGAGTTATGTGGTCTTGGGGCTATTTCATTTAGTAAAACTCTACCTTTTTTGTCTAAAAACAGTTCAACACCAAAGACTCCAATCCCATCTAATGCTTCAACTGCAGAAATTGCGATTTCTTGAACTTGTATTTTTATATTTTCTTCAATATCAGCAGGAACTATTAAATAATCAAGCAAATTACCATCTTTTTCAAAAACCATATCAACCACAGGATAAACTCTTATATCTCCATAAGCATTTCTCACAACAATTACTGCAAGTTCTTTTTCTATATCTACAAGCTCTTCAATATAAGAAGGTGCATTTATGGCATTCTTCAAATCTTCTTCTTTCTTTAAAACAACAACGCCTTTTCCATCATAACCACCGACTTTGGCTTTTTGAACAACAGGTAAGTGTTCCTTAATCTCATTTATATTTTTAATTTCTTTGAAAAATGGAACTGGAATACCTTTTTTTTGAAAAAAAGATTTTTGTTTAAATTTATCTTGAATAACTTCTAGGACTTGTAGTGATGGATAAATTTTATCCTCTGGAATTACTTGTTTAACAGTATCTATATCTATATGTTCTAATTCATAACTAACAATATCAACCTTATCGTTAAAAGTCTTTAATTTTTCTAAATCACTAAAGGAAGAAACTATATTTTCAGTTATTAAAGATGCAGGGCAATTTGGGTCAGGGTCTAATGTAACTATATTAAAACTAAGCTTTTTTGCCTCTTGAGCATCCATCTTTGCAAGCTGTCCACCACCAAGGATGCCTATTGTGAAATCTTGAGGATTTGAGATTTTTAAATTTTTTAAAATCAGTATGATGCCCCTCCTAAAAATTAAGAAAAATTATAATGATAAAATATTCTAATACTATTAATTAATGAGGCTCAAGTAATTTGGAAATTTTTCTACCTGTAGCTGGTGTTGAAGTAAATATTATTTATATACTTCTTTTAGGGCTTATTGTTGGTTTTTTATCAGGTCTTTTAGGTATTGGGGGTGGAATAATTTTAAACCCTGCACTTATTAAGCTTGGAGTCCCTCCAATTGTTACTGTTGGAACATCTGTTGCTCAAATGGTTGGTGCAACTGTCTCTGGTTTTATATCTCATTTAAAGTTAAAAAATGTAGACCTTAAAATGGGATGGATTATGGTTTTTTCTGGATTTCTAGGTGGAGGTTTCGGAGTTCTAATTGCAAATCTTTTGGAACAAGCAGGGCATTTTAGAACCTTTGTTTTGTCTTTGTATACTTTCTATCTTGGATTTACTGGAATAACAATGTTTTTAGATGTATTAGGTAAGAAAAAAGAAAAAAAAGAAAGCAAGCTAAAGAATTTTATAGACTCTTTACCTTTTAAAATGAAATTTGCTTTTACTGAAATCTCTGTTTTAGTTCCAGTTTCAATTGGTGCTTTTGCTGGATTTTTAGCAGCAATAATGGGAGTAGGTGGAGGATTTGTTATTATCCCTGCTCTTATATACTTAGCTGGTTTTCCTGTTCAAAAAGCTGTCGGGATGAGTTTATTTCAAATGATTTTTGTCACTGCTTTTCTTACATATTTTCATGGGACAGTTAATCATGGAGTAGATATAGTATTAGCTATACTATTAATGTTAGGTTCTTCCTTTGGGGCTGTTTTTGGTAGTGCCTTTGGTCAAAAAGTAAGCAAAGAAAAATTAAAATTTGTTATGGCATCTTTAGTTTCTGCGGTTGCTGTTATGAGTTTCTATCAACTCTTTTTTGAAAAACCAAAACCTAAAATTCCATTAGAGCAGGCTTTAGATAATCCAATCTCTAAATTTGCTTTTGAAAATCCTTCCCTTTACTCAATTACAGTTATAGTTATTAGCTTAATTCTTGGATTTATAATTAGTTCTTTAACTCATAGGTTAAAAGTTTATATAGAAATTCTTATGGAAAAACAAAGACACAAAAATGCTTAAAATAGGCTGGATAGATTATATAAATACATATCCTTTTAATTTTGAGTTTTTAGATTTAAAACCTGATTTTAAATATAAGCTCATAAAAGGTATTCCTTCTCAAATAAATGCGTTGATTAGAGAAAATAAGATTGATACTGGCTGTATTTCATCAGCAGAATATTTGGAAAATAGAGAAAAATATATATTGCTTCCTGATTTATCTATTTCTGCAAATAATAAGGTTTTTTCAGTAGCGATTTTTTCTAATGTTCCTATATCAGATGTAGAAACTGTTTATCTTTCTAAAGCATCTAAAAGTTCAAGATATCTAGCAAAAATATTTTTAGAAATTTTCCTTGATAAAAAAGTTAAATATAAAGAGCTTGAAAATTATGAAAATCTTGAAAAAAAGACAGTTTTATTAATTGGCGATAATGCTATAAGGTTTTCTAAAAAATTTAAGTATATTTATGATTTATCTAAAATTTGGAATGAGAATACTGGATATCCTTTTGTTTTTGCTGTTTGGGCTGTAAATAGAGATTTTTATGAAAAAAATAAAGATTTGGTCAATAGATTTCAAAACATCTTGAATAAATCTAAAATTGAGTTTTTTAGCAATTTAGATTTTTACATAGACAAAATTGATTTTGAGGATAAAGCCTTTTTAAAAGAGTATTTTCTTAGTTTGAATTATGATTTAACGGAGATTCATATGAAAAGTTTAAGGATTTTTAAAGATTTTATAAATAACATAAAAAGTCACTAATTTTCTGCTTTCTTTTTTTTATTTGGTTTATATAATAGTGCAAATGCTATTACAGACAATGATAATAAAGTTAAGAAACCAAACACTAAGTTATAATAGGTTTCAAAATCTGCATTATTCATTTGTTTTTATATCTTTATCCTCTTTTTATTAAAATCAAGCCTGCAGTAGTAACAAGAATACTACACAAAAAAACCTTTCATAACAAGACTTATATTAAGAATACCACTTGCAAAAGGTTGAATAATAACAAAAACAAGGACAGCAACTCCTATATTAAGGAGTTGCTTCCCAAATTCCTTTAATGTTTCATCCATTTATTATTGAACCTCTGGGTCAATTACATCATCATCGCCTTTTTTAGCTTCTCCTGTTTGACCTGTTTGTGCTCCTGCATTTGCTCCAGATTGATAAAGTTTTTGTGCAATTTTGTTAGCTACAGCTGTTACCTTATCTATTGCAGATT
>WFXI01000122.1 GCA_015490675.1 Hydrogenothermaceae bacterium | reverse complement strand
TAAATCTTCTTTTTTTACTTCTAATCCTAATTCAAAAAGCAAAAATTCTGGCAATTTTTCTTTTGCTTTTTTAAAACTTCCCGTTTCTTTTAATAATGCTTGCTCTATAGCTTTTATACTTTCTGAACCAGCTCCAAAGATTCTTAAGAAGCTATCTATTTTTATCCTTTTGTTAGAAAAATCATCTTTAAACAATTCTCTAAATGCACTTGCTAAAGCTCCTTTCCAAGCAGAACCTCTAACCATTGGAACTTTGAAATTGGTTTCTTTTAAAACTGGATTTTGAATTATGTAAAATTCATCATCGTCTTTTGAAAAGTATGGGGCTTTTAACTTAAATTTAAACCAAATAGCAAAGGAGTATTTAGGAAGTTTTTCAATATATTCCTGTAAATTTCTTAAATCTTGTTGATTATCATAAATTCCTGAGATTTGTTTTACTATTTTGTAATCATTTTTTTCTTCATTATGAATGAAGCTTTTGTATTCAAAATATCTTCTGTCTTTGAATTTATTGAAAATTATACTTTTTTTGTATAAGTTTCCATATTTTAAATTTAGAAATTTTATTTTGTCTTCATGGAAAACCAAATCTTCATTGTCAATATCTATTCTTTCTGCAAAAAAATCATATTTAACCATTGTTTCTACCTTCTAAGTTTAGTAATCCAGCAATAGATAGAAATCCACCTTTTAATTGATTATTTTCTTCTTCAATAAAAGGTAAAATTTTTGAACCCTCTCCCTGTTCACCTAAAAGTTTATGTCTAAAGTTTCTCCATTTGTTTATTTCACTACATAAAGCTTTCATTTGCTTTTCCTTCTCATTACATGTAATTTCTTTTTCAGGAATAAAATTCTTATCTTTAAAACATTCTTTTTGAAATACACTTGTGTATTCACCATTTATATCCTTTTTTTCCTCGCAAGGATGCCTTAAACAATCTCGGATTTTAACTTTTTCAACAATAAGTTCTTGTATTAAACTTTTTAAATCTTTATTAGATATCAAGTTATCAATTACAATAACTTTCTTAGGCATACTCTTTGTTTTTTCTGCAAAATCTCTTTCTCTATTACAATAGAATTTACTTACTTGTAAAATTTTCTTTAAAATTAAAGATAGACTATTCTTATTGATATTCTTTATGTCTATTACTCCATTCCAACTAAAACAAATACCATTAGGCAATTCAAAATCAGATTTTCGCCAATTAAATTTTGAACTATTATTTTCTTCAACACTCTCAACCTTCAATCTTCCATACCCTATACTCCACTTTCCACCCCAAAAACCATATTTATCCATAAATGTAAGGAGAGGATAGAAAATTGAATCCACTATATTTTGTTCTAGAAGAAATTTTACTTTGAATTTGCCATAGAAGTATGGTTGTGAGAGAAAGAAAAATGAAAATTCTTTTTTTGCTTCCTTAAGTTTGTCTTTAAAAGCATTTCCTTGATATGTATTTACTTTTTCTTTCCATTCATCCTCAGTGTTAAATACTTCTACAGTATAATCGGATTTTTTAACACCTATTGCATAGGGTAAATTTAAATGATTACCAAAACAATAACCATTTATTGGTTCTATCCCTTTAATCTCTATCAAACTTCTCCAATTAGTAGTTCCAAAAATCACAGAAGAAATAGGAATTTTTTGTTCGTGTAAAAGATGATTAATAATTTCTTTTACATCATTTCCATTTTTCAGTCGGAAATTTCTTAATTCTTTTCTATTAACTTCTTTTTCAAATCTTCCATTTTGAGGATTGAAATCTTTACCGTTAATAATATCAGCAAAATACATAATTGTTTCAAACCAAAACCTTAAGCTACCCATTAAAGAAGAAGATCTAATTTCCCCGTTATTTTGCCATGCATCCCCTGCCCATAATGGCGTTATAGTTTTGAAAGTTATGGTAATTTCTTTTTTAGCCATCATAAGTCCCTTAATGTTTTATATTTCCCCCTTGTAGGTTTTAAATTTATTTTTTGTTTATTAGGATAGAAAATTTTTTCTCTGTTATCAACAGGTGTTTTTTGCATGAAAGTTATGAAAGTAATCGATTTTTACTTGCAAGGAAATTAAATTTAGAAAGATAAAGCTAATTTAAGAAATGTTCAACTTTACGGAAATTTTTTAGATGAGGAGGTTAATGGTGGCCAAGGGCGGAATCGAACCGCCGACACCGCGGTTTTCAGCCGCGTGCTCTACCAACTGAGCTACCTGGCCACACTATTTAATATTATATGCATCACAAATAATCTTGTAAAGTGGTGCGAGAGGCGGGAATCGAACCCGCACGGCCTTGCGGCCAAGGGATTTTAAGTCCCTCGCGTCTGCCAGTTCCGCCACTCTCGCAAACGGGAATAATATTATATGCAGAAAATTAAATTAAATCAAGATACATAACTTC
>WFXI01000121.1 GCA_015490675.1 Hydrogenothermaceae bacterium | reverse complement strand
ATATAAATTCCTTTTTCAATTAAAGACCAGAAAAATTTGTTAAACATTTCTAAATCACAATTTTTTACATCTGCAAAGTTTTTAACTTCTTTATCTGTGAAAAACACAGTTATCATGGAACCAACTCTATGAGTAATTGCCTTAATACCATATTTTTCAATTAATGAATTAATACCATCTTCTAATTTTTTTCCTTTTTCCTCTAACTGTGGATATGGATTTTTATCCCTTAAAATTTCTAACTGTCTTAAACCTGCTGCCATTGCAAGTGGATTTCCTGATAATGTTCCAGCTTGATATACAGGACCTTCAGGAGCTACATATTTCATTATTTCAGCTTTTCCACCATAAGCACCAACAGGTAGTCCTGCTCCAATAACTTTTCCAAGAGTGGTTAAGTCAGGTTCTATTCCATATAATTCTTGAGCTCCTCCAAGAGCTAATCTAAACCCTGTCATAACTTCATCCCAAATTAAAAGGGCTCCATACTCTTTAGTAATTTCCCTTAATCTTTGATGATATTCCTTAGAAGGAGCTATTACTCCCATATTTCCTGCAACTGGCTCTATAATTACACAGGCAATATCATCTCCGTATTTCTTAAATGCTTCTTCTACTGCATCTATATCGTTATATGGTAAAACAATTGTTAAACTAGCAAACTCTTCAGGAATTCCTGGAGTTCCTGGTATACCTAAAGTAGCTACTCCAGAACCAGCAGAAACTAATAAGCTATCTCCATGTCCGTGATAACACCCATCAAACTTTACTATCTTTTTCTTTCCTGTATATCCTCTTGCAAGTCTTATCGCAGACATAGTAGCTTCTGTTCCAGAGTTTACAAATCTAACCATCTCGATAGAAGGAACAGCACCAACTACAGCTTTTGCCATTTTTACTTCAAGTTCTGTAGGAGCTCCAAAACTAGTTCCATAATTTGATATTTGCTTTATTGCATTTATAATCTGGTCATTTGCATGACCTAAAATCATAGGTCCCCATGATAAAACATAATCTATATATTCATTTCCATCTACATCCCATACTCTACTACCTTTTGCTTTTTCTATAAAAATAGGTTCTCCACCTAGAGCTTTAAATGCTCTTACTGGTGAATTTACACCACCAACCAGATACATTTTTGCTTCTTCAAAAAGTTTTTTAGATTTTTCCCTTTTCATATTTTTAAATATCCCCTTAAAACCTTGATTTTTCATAAATTATAGCAAATATAAAAATAAGATTGCATATTAAGTTTTTTGGTTATATACTTAAATTGAGACTCTGTTTTATGGAGGGGAGAAAAAATGGAAATCATTAAAAGATTAACTCTCTGCTCATCAGCATCTTGTTGTCCTGATATTGAAGTAAGAAAAAATGAAAAAGGTGAATATGAAGTAGTTTTAGAAGAAAATGGCGAAAAAATGGTCTTATCTAAAGATGCATGGAACATTTTAGTAAAATACATAAAAGAGGGAGAACTTACGGAGCTTTAATTCTCTGTGGGAAACTTTGCCTCAACCATAGAGCTTTTAAAAAAGGAAAGAGAAAAACAAAATGTCTCTTTAAAAGAATTAAGTAAAAAACTAAAAATACCTATTTTTGTTTTAAAAAAACTTGAGGAAGACGAAAAATACATAGAGGAGAATTATCCTTATTCTATCCTAATGTTAAAAAGCATTGCTAAAGAGCTAAATATAAAAAATTTAAATTTTGAAGAATCTAAATCTACAAAAGAAAAAAATTTTGAAAAAATAGAAGAAAACAAAAATAAAGCAAGAAATTTTGACAAACCTCTAAAAGATAAGTTTCTTTCAATTTTTAGGATAGGTTCATTATCTATAATAATTAGTATTTTTATAATAATCTCCTATTCTTTCAAAGATAAAAGTAAAACAGAAATTCCAGAATATAAACTTTCATCTAAAAATTTTGAAGAGGATTTTAATATCAGTTATGTTTCATCTCCACTAGTTCTAGTTGCGACAAATGACATTTGGATTAGTGCAGATATAGATGGAAAAAAGGAAGTAATTTCTTTAAAAAAAGGACAAAGTAAAACTATACCTTTCAAAAATAATATTCACTTTGAAACTATTGGAAATGCAGATAGTTTAACAATAATATACAACGGTAAAAAAGTCTCTTTTTCAAATAAAGTGATACACAACATTTTTGTTGATGCAGAAGGAATTTTTAAAGATGGATACAATCTATTCAAAGGTAGAAACAGTTGATACCTGCGAAAGAAGAAATCCAAAAAGCAATATCTGAAGTAAAACAATATGTTGATGAAAGGATATCACAGTTTAAATCTTTAAAAAACAATAGGATTACAACATTTTCATTTGAACCATTTTTAAAAATCGAGCCATATAAGGCAGATATTTTTTCTGAAGCCTGTTTTTGTATTTTAACTGCAAACTCATCTGCTTCTATGGGAATAAAAATTCAAAAAGAAGTTGGAATTGAAGGATTTCATAACTTTAACGTAGACGAGCTTTACGAAATTATCCGTAAAAATGGCCACAGATTTGCAATGCAAAGAGCTGAAAGAATTGTAAGACTAAGAGATAAAAAAAGTTTATTAGAAAATTTAGTAAAAGAAAAAGATGGAAAATCAGCCAGAGAAATATTAGTAAAGGAAGTCTATGGTTATGGATATAAGGAAGCTAGCCATTTTTTAAGAAATGTTGGTTTTGATGATGTTGCAATAATAGACAGGCACATTTCAAGATTTTTATTCGAAAAAGGACTGGTTAAACCAAGGAAAACAATAACTAAAAAAGTTTACCTTGAATGTGAAGAAGCCCTTGAAAAAATATCTCAAGATTTTGGGTTAACACAGGCAGAGCTTGATTTATATATTTTTTATATAAAAACAAAAAAAGTTTTAAAGTAAAAAAGTGTTGACTTTTTATAAAAAAAGAACCATACTAATAAGCGAAGATGTTTAAAGAAATAATCAAATAAAGCCTTCCTTAAATACTTCTGGTTGTTTCTTTAAACTTCTTCCCACGCAAGAAGAAGTGAAGCAATATTTATTTTTTGGAGGTATTTTGTCGTGCGTATCACAGGAACAGTTAAATGGTTCAACTCAAAGAAAGGATTTGGGTTCATCACAAGAGATGATGGACAAGGAGACATCTTTGTTCATTATTCTGCTAT
>WFXI01000120.1 GCA_015490675.1 Hydrogenothermaceae bacterium | reverse complement strand
TTTTAAACCAGTACAAAATCTTCCCCAAGGAATACTTTTCTTACATGTGGATTTTCCACTATTTCTTGGGGAGTCCCCTCTGCTAAAACACTACCGTGGGCTATTATATATGCCCTATCTGTAATTTTTAGAGTTTCCCTAACATTATGGTCTGTTAAAATTATGCCTATATCCTTCTTTTTAAGGGTTAAAATTAAATGATTTATTTCTTTCACAGATACAGGGTCAACTCCAGCAAAAGGCTCATCTAAAAGTAAAAATGAAGGATTTATAATTAAACTTCTTGCAATTTCCAGTCTTCTTCTTTCTCCACCTGATAGAGTCGATGCTTTTTGGTCTTTTAGTCTATAAATTCCAAATTCCTCTAATAATTCTTTAGCTTTTTCATTAATTTTCTCTCTGTCGTCATAGTAAAACTCTAAGAACATTACTAAATTTTCCCAGACAGTTAGATCTCTAAAAATTGAACTTTCCTGAGGTAAAAAGGAAATTCCTTTTTTTGCTCTTTCATAAACAGGAAGGTCTGTTATATCTTCATCATTTAGAAGAATTTGTCCACTATCAGGCTTTATAAAACCAAGTAAACACTTAAAAGTAGTTGTTTTCCCAGCACCATTTGGTCCAAGTAGTCCTACAATTTCCCCTTCTTCTACATATAGAGATACCCCGTGTAAAACATCCCTATTTTTATATGACTTTTTTAGCTCTTTTGCTTCTAACTTTGCTTCAGTCATTATATTGTCTTAAAAATTTTTTTATGTTTCTAACAGCCTGTCGTATTCTTTTTTCATTTTCAACAACTGCAAACCTAACATATCCTTCTCCATGTTCACCAAATCCGGCTCCAGGAGCAACAGCAACATGGGCTTCTCTAAGTAGTTTCATACTAAATTCAACAGAACCTAATTTTTGAAATTTCTCTGGAATTTTTGCCCATAGGAACATAGTTGCTTTTGGTTTTTCTACCTGCCAGCCAGCTCTATTTAAACCATTAACTAAAAGTTCCAACCTTTTATTATAAATATCTCTAGCCTCTTCAACTATTGAGTAATCGCTGTCTAAAGCTATTACACTTGCTACCTGAATAGGTGTAAATGTTCCATAATCTAAATAGCTTTTTAGCCTTTTTAGGTTGTAAATTATAGTAGGATTTCCTAAAACAAAACCTACTCTCCAACCAGCCATAGAAAATCCTTTTGTCATAGAATAAAGTTCTACAGCTATATCTTTTGCACCTTCAATTTCTAGTATAGACGGAGCTTTGTATCCATCGTAGCATAGGTCTGCATAAGCAAAATCGTGAACTATCCATAACCCTTTCTTCTTTGCAAAATCAACAATTTCTTTAAAGAATTCTTTTTCAACAATCATAGTAGTAG
This sequence comes from Hydrogenothermaceae bacterium, assembly GCA_015490675.1. Lineage (GTDB taxonomy): Bacteria > Aquificota > Aquificia > Aquificales > Hydrogenothermaceae > Hydrogenothermus. The sequence continues at coordinate 9,873 of WFXI01000120.1, read as the reverse complement.
GATTGTTGGGGAAATTTAAAATTAAGACTTTAGCTTTTGGATAGCTGTCTTCATATGTTTCATAAATACTCTTTAAAAACTTTTCTTGTCTTTCACTTACAGAACCTTCTAAAGGAAGAGGCACTGTTAAAACACTTGCCCCAGCGATTACAGGAGCATAGTAATGGATAGGGTATCTAGGGCTTGGTACAAGAGCTATATCTCCTGGAGATAGCATAGCTACCATAAGATGAGAAATCCCTTCTTTTGAGCCAATAGTCATTATTGCTTCTTCTTCAGGGTCTAATTTAACACCGTATCTTCTTTCATAAAAATCACATATAGCTTTTCTTAGTCTAGGAATACCTTGAGACATAGAATATCTATGGGTATGGGGTTTTTGTGCAGATTCACAAAGTTTATCTATAATATGTTGTGCAGGTTTTAAATCGGGATTTCCCATACCAAAATCTATAATATCTTCTCCTTCTCTTCTTAATTTAGCTTTAAGCTCATTTACAACAGCAAACACATATTGAGGAAGTCTTTTTATTCTTGGAAACTCTTCATACTTACTCATTTATTTACCTCTTTATTTTTTTCTGGAAGTAATGCTAGAGGATTTACAGGAGTTACCCCTTTTCTAATTTGGAAAAATATACCACATACATCAGGCTCCACGACTACACCTGAATAACCAATCACATCTCCTTTTTTAACATATTGTCTATCTTTTACAGCTAGTTTTGTTAAATTAGAATATACTGTTGAATAACCTTTTCTATGTCTTATTACAACCATTTTGTTGTAAGTTTTTGTTATATTTCCTGCAAATAAAACCCTGCCACTTTCAGATGCCCTAACAGGCTCATTACAATTTGTTTTAATTTTTATGCCTATTTGGTTTAAACCAAGAGTTTCTTTTTGTTTACCACCTATAAAATCATTTATAACTTCTCCATTAACAGGCCATATAAAACCAAAAGGCATATTTGCATAAACTTTTTCTAACTTTTTAGAGTTATCTACCTTTACTTTCTTAACTACTTTAACAGGAACCTTTAATTTTTGCCCAGGACGAATTATATATGGCTTTTTTAATTTATTTGCTTTTACAATTTCTTTAACAGAAGTTTTATACTTTCTAGCAATTAAAGCTAAACTTTCTCCTTTTTTAACTTTATGAATTATAGTTTTTTTCTCTACAACAGTCTTATATTTTACTTTTTCTTTGTTTTTTTGCTTTTTGACAGCATTACTTTTTGCTGTAGGTTTTCCTTTCTTAATACAAAGAAGTTGACCTGCTCTTAAAGTATCATTTTTTAGGTTGTTGATTTTTCTTAAATCTCTTACCCATACATGATATTTTTTAGCAATTTTTATTAAAGTTTCACCTTTTTTAACTTTATGGATGATTTTACAATTTTTTAAAGATTTGTCTGATGGCTTTAGCTTCTTAGATATTCTTCTTTCAGGGATTTTTAACTTTTGCCCAGGGCGAATTATGTATGGTTTTTTTAAATTGTTTGCTTTTATTAAATCATCAACACTAACTTTGTATTTTTTTGCAATAACAGCAAGACTTTCTCCTCTTTTTACAATATGTGTTTTAGAAAAGGCTAACGAAAATATAAGTAAAGATATAACAAATATATTAATACTTAATTTCAAAATTTTTAAAACCTCCTTCTTCCTCCTTAAGCTCATATTTAATATTTTCGACCTTAGATAAAGGAGGGCCAATCCATAATTTTTCTAAAAATTTATCTAAGGTTTCCTTATCAGCTTCTGCTATAAGCTCTACAGTTCCATCTGGATTATTTCTAACCCAACCTTTAACACCTAAAGAGTTAGCTAAATTTCTAGTAAAGTATCTAAAACCTACTCCTTGAACCTTTCCGTAGATAATTGCGTGTAATTGCATTTTCCTTTAAAACCTTGTAAATATTAGACACAAATATTATATTACCTGTATGGTATTTATTCAAAAATAAAGGAGAATAATGAGACAAAGGGATTTAGATTTATTAGAGTACAGGAAATTTTTAGAAAATCTATCTAATTATACTTTTAATGAAAAAACAAAGGGAAAAATAAAAAATTTAAAACCGCAAACAAATGAAAACTCTATAAAAAAAAGAATAAATTTAGTAGATAGCTTTATAAAAATTTATGAAAAAGAAAGATTTTTTCCGTTAAGTGAATTTCCAGATATTGAAAATCATTTAAAATTATTATCCATTGAAGAAAGTATATTATCTGCTTCAGAAATAAAAGACATTGCAACTATTTTAAGTATCTCAAGGCAAATAAAAAAATTTTTACAAAACCATATAAAAAAAGAAAATGAAGAAATTTTTCAGCTTTATAGAAAACTATTTTCTTCTAGAGAATTAGAAAGAATAATCAACGACAGTATAGACGAATCGGGATTTATAAAAGACAGTGCAAGCCGTGATTTAGCAAAAATTAGAAAGGAAATAAAAGAAGTAGAAAGAAAGATAATCTCAATTTTAGAAAACATAATTCACAGCTACAAATACGAAGATATCATTCAGGAAAAAATAATAACAACTAGAAAAGAAAGATATGTTATACCAGTAAAAGAAAACTTTTCTTCAAAGCTAAAAGGAATTATCCACGATAGGTCTTCAACAGGGCATACAATTTTTGTTGAACCTTTAAACATAGTTGAGCTAAATAATAAGCTATCAGACTTAAAAATAAGAGAACAAATAGAAGTTAGAAAAATTTTAAAATTTTTAACAGATACAATAAGAAGCAGTTTAAGAGCAATCAGACAAACATTTGAAGCAGTTATAGAGTTTGACCTACTTTTAGCAATTGCTAAATACAGTGTAGAGTTTAGTTGTTGTTTTCCAAACATTTCAAAAAAAGTTTCCCTTAAAAATGCAAAGCATCCATTATTTTTAATGGCTAATAAACCTTTTAATCCTATAGATATTTTCATAGACTCAAAAAACAAAGGACTTGTTATTACAGGACCAAACACAGGAGGAAAAACAGTAGCATTAAAAACTTTAGGTATTTCTGCATTGCTTGTTCAATCTGGAATACCTATTCCTGTAGAAGAGAATAGCGAAATTCCAATTTTTGATGGAGTTTTTGTAGATATTGGAGATTATCAAAGTATAGAAGCAAATCTTTCTACATATTCTTGGCACATTAGTAATATAAAAGAAATATTAGCTAAAGTTACAAAAGATAGTCTAGTTTTACTAGACGAGCTTATTCCAGGGACAGACCCAGATGAAGGAAGTGCAATAGGAATAGGAATTTTAAAATACCTAAAAGAAAAAAATACCTATGTGGTTGCTACATCCCACTTTAGACAAATAAAACTTTTTGCTTTATCTGATGAATATTTTGAAACTGCATCAGTTGGTTTTGATAGAGAAAAACTAACACCAACATACACACTACATTATAAAACCGTTGGTCAAAGTATGGCTTTTTATATTGCAGAAAAACTTGGATTTTATAAAGAAATATTAGAAGAAGCCAAAAAGCACCTTAAAGAAGAAAACATAAAGCTAGACAAAGCTCTAGAAGAACTAGAAAAATATAAAGTTTTCTACGATGAAGAAAGTAAAAAAGTCAACCAGCTTAGAAGACAACTAGAGGAAGAAAAGAAAAAATATCAAAAACTAAACGAAGAACTAGAAAGACTAAAGAAACAAAAGTGGAAAGAAAGCCTAAAAGAGATAGAAGAATTTGTAAAACAGGTGAAAAAAGAAGGTTATCAAGTCCTAGAAGAAATAAAAACCTCAAAGTCTGGAAAAGCTATAGAACAATTTGGAAAAAAGGTCAAAGAAGGAATTGCTACTTATAATGAAAGCCAAGAAGAGGACTTACTAGACCAGTTAAACATTGGAGACAAAGTAAAAATAAAAGGTAAAAATACAGTTGGAGAGATTATTTCCATAAGAGAAACTAAGGCAAATGTAAACTTTAATGGTTTAAAAATATGGGTTCCGTTAAAAGAGTTAGAAAAGGTAGAAGAAGTAAAAAAAGAAAAGAAAACAAAATTTCATATTAGTAGAAAAAAAGTTAACATAAAGCCAGAAATTAACTTAATAGGGCTAACTAGAGATGAAGCAATAAAAAGACTTGAAGAATTTTTAGACAAAGCTGTTTTAGAAGGGTACAATCACTTAAGAATTATCCACGGATACGGTTCAGGAGTACTAAGAAAAGCAGTTAGAGAATATTTAGAAACTTCTCCATATAACTTAGAATTTAAAGATGCAGAATATAATGAAGGAGGAATGTGGGTAACAATAGTTAAGTTCAAATCTAATTGAGACAAAGTTGTTAAAAACTAACTAAATTTTTAAAATTTTGGGAGGCTTTAATATCAATGCTTTGCGAAGATTTAACTAAAAATTTGTTCCCTAAACTGAGGTGTGGCAGGGGTTTTGGGGAAAATTTTTAAGCAAAAACTGTTTTCTAAACCGCATAAAATAAGGATTTACTATTTTTTGTTGCTCGGAGGCTTTATTTATGCTATTATGAAAGTATCCAAGGTTAAAAATGTTAAAAATTGGCTACTTGACTTTCTGAATACGGCTTGTATCAAGGATTTGCAAACTAGTGTTGCATTCTCCCGCTTTTCTTAGGGAATTGCGACAAATCCAACCCGCAATTTGCTACCACAATGTTTACAAAGTTGCATTCTCCCGCTTTTCTTAGGGAATTGCGACCTTCTTTCTCCTACATCTGCTTCTTCTGCAGATGCTAATGCTTGTTGCATTCTCCCGCTTTTTTTAGGGAATTGCGACGGTTTGAAAATATAAAGAACTTTTTCGCTGTATTTAAGTTGCACTCTCCCGCTTTTTTTAGGGAATTGCGACCTTTTTAATGGCTCTTCTCACTTCGGAAACCCGAGAGGTTGCACTCTCCCGCTTTTCTTAGGGAATTGTTATTATTCCTAAAACTTGTCAAATCAGATAAAAAGTAATAATCTTTTAGTAAAAATCTTCTTCCTTTATCTTGAGGGAAAAGATGAAAGTAAAAATAAACAACTTTGATGCTCTAATTGTTGTTGATATGCAAAATGACTTTATGCCAACAGGAGTTCTGCCAGTTCCAGAAGCAGACCAAATTGTTCCTAGCATAAATGAATACACAAAACTATTTGAAAGCAAAGGTTTACCAGTATTTTTTACAAGAGACTGGCACCCAGAAAATCATATATCTTTTAAAGGATACGGAGGAATTTGGCCACCTCACTGTGTTCAACACACAGAAGGTGCAAAATTTCATAAAGACCTCTATATACCATCAGACAATAAATTTATAATCTCAAAAGGCACTTCACAGGATTTTGATGCATATTCAGGATTTCAGGGAACAATCTTAAATGATTTATTAAAAGAAAGAGGTATAAAAAGAATTTTTGTCTGTGGAGTTGCAACTGACTACTGTGTTAAAAACACAGTTTTAGGAGGGTTAAATTTAGGTTATCAAACCTTTGTTTTAGAAGATGCAATTAAAGGAGTTAATGTAAAACCTGACGATAGTAAAAAAGCTATAGATACTATGCTCAAAAATGGAGCAGTTTTTATAACAAAAGAGGATATCTCAGCTTGAACTTTGAATATATAACAGATACTCAAGAGGCTTTAGAGTATATAAAAAAACTAGAAAGTGAGCCATTTTTATTTTTAGATACAGAAATTGTTGTTAAAGATTTTAAAAATATTGATTTTTTTTCAGATAAAATAAGACTAATCCAACTTGGAACTATAAATAAAGAAATTTTTGTTTTTGACTTATTTAAAATCGATAAAGAAAAAATAAAACCTGCTTTAAAAAATTTACTGGAAAATAAAGGAATAGTAGGACACAACTTAAAATTTGACATTAAGTTTTTAAAAACCAATCTAGAAATTTTCCCAACTACTATTTTTGACACAATGATAGCCTCTCAAATTTTATCAGAAGGAGAAAATGATAAACATTCATTACTTGCTGTTTCAAAAAGAGAAGCAAATTTAGAGCTAGATAAAACTTACCAAAGCTCTAGCTGGAACTTAGAAAATCTAACAGAAGAACAAATAAAATACTCAGCAAAAGATGTTTTAGCTTTAATAGAGATTTTTCCAGTTTTAAAAGATAAACTAAACAGTGTAGAAACACCTCACAAAGCAACAGGCAAAGTTTACGAAATTTTTAAAGTTAAAAATCCAGTTTCAGCAGTTGAATTTACATTTGTGCCACATTTAGCACTAATAGAACTAAAAGGAATGCCAGTATCAAAAGAAAAACTAGACAACCTATTAAAAGAAATTTCATCAAAATACCAGAGACTATACATAGACTTTTTAAGACAATATGCAGTAGACCCTTTTTCACCTCAAAAAGTTTCAAACTGGCTGATAAATAAACTAAATCTATCTTTACCAAAAACAGAAAAAGGTTCATATTCATCTCAAGATAAAGTCCTAAAAAAATTTATAGATAAAGAGCCTGTAAAAAAACTTTTAGAAATAAGACACACAAAAAAACTACTGGACAAACTAAATGAACTAAAACAATACGCCAAAGAAGATACACCAAAAACATACAGAGTCCACAGTGATTACAGACAAATAGGAGCACCTACAGGTAGAATGTCCTCATCTAGACCAAATTTGCAAAATATAACCTATGAGCTAAGAAGTCTATTTGAAGCTAAAGAAGGACATAAACTAATAATCGCAGACTATTCTCAGATTGAACTTCGTATAGCTTCTGAATACACCAATGAAGAAACTATGATAAAAGCATTTAAAGAAGGAAAAGACCTTCATAAATTTACTGCATCTTTAATTACAGGAAAACCTTATGAAGAAATAACAAAAGAAGAAAGAAAACTTGCAAAAGCAATAAATTTTGGTCTTATTTATGGTATTTCTCCAAAATCTTTAATGGAATATGCGATAAACAATTATGGAGTAGAAATAACCTTAAAAGAAGCAAAACAGTTTCACGAAAAATTTTTCCAGCACTATAAAGGTTTCAAAATCTGGCACGATAGTGTAAAAGAAAAACTCAAAAAACATCATAAAATAACTGTTGTTTCCTTACTTGGAAGAAGAATGAAAGCAAGTAGATTTACAGATGCAGTTAACTATCCAATTCAAGCTACAGGTAGCGATATGCTAAAAATGGCAGTAAACTTCTTTTATAAGCTAAAAGGCAATATCGATGCTTACATAATAAACCTTGTTCACGATGAAATAATCGTAGAAGTAAAAGAAGAACAGGCTCAAAAAGCAAAAGAAACTCTAGAAGAAAGTATGCTAAAAGCAGGCAAAATACTCCTCAAACAAGTTCCAATAGAATGTGAAGTATCAATAGCAAACAGCTGGTCAGAAAAGTGAAGTTTGACTGGATTAAATTTTTACTTAAAATTATAAGTAATAGTTAAATTCTAAATGAGGCCAGTTATGAAAACAATTACATTAAAAACAGAAGAAGAATTTTTCAATTATTTAGATAGATTAAGCAAAAGTTTAAAAAAACCAAAATCACAAATAATTAGAGAAGCAATTTTAGAGTATGGAAAAAAATTAGAAAGAGAAGCAATCCATAAGAAAATGGAAAAACTCTCAAAAGAATTAAGCAAGAATAAAGAATACTTAAAAGAAGTAGAAGAGTTTGAAGCACTAAGCGGAGATATAATTGAATAAAGGAGAAATTTATTTAGCAAAACTCAATCCTACAAAAGGCACTGAATTAAGTAAAGTAAGACCTGTAATCATATTTCAATCTGATTATTTGAAATATCTTCCTACCGTCATAGTAATACCTCTTACTACAAAATTGAGAGACGATTGGTTTCCTTTAAGAGTTAGAATATCTAAAAAAGGGAATTTAAAACAAGATAGCGATGCAGTTATAGAACAAATTAGGGCAATAGATAAAGCTAGACTAGTTGGTGAGCCGATAGCCACAATTTCAAAAGAAGAATTAAAACAGATAGAAAAAGCTATTTTTTATGTTTTAGGGCTAGATTTATAAATGATATACTTAAAAGACGAAGCTATAGTTTTACAAACTGTTCAGGTTGGAGAAAAAGACCTCTCAATAACTGTATATCTTAAAAATTTAGGTAAAGAAAACATATACATAAAAGGTGGTCAAATAATAAAAAATCCATTTTTAACAACTGTCCAGCAGTTTAACTGGTTTAAAGGAGTTTTAATTAAATATAAAGAAAAACTGTTTATAAAAGAAATTGATAAAAGTTATAATCTAGCTATAAACATTTCTCAAAATTTAGATAGTTTCTTTACAGCCTCAAAAATATTAGAAACATTTAACAAATATACAACTTTTCCAGACAAAAAGATGTTTAACCTACTAAAAAAAACTTTTTACTTTTTACCAAGAGCCAAAAATAAAGAGCTACTCCAAACTGCATTTTTAATTAAATATATCTATTTGCACGGAATTTTCCCAACATTTGGAAAATGTATTAAATGCAAAACAAAAATAAATTCAAGAAACTTTCAAAATTTTATTTTAGAAAACAAAGGAAGTCTTTGTAAAAGATGTAGTAGAGTAAGGAAAACAGACCTAACATACGAGGATATAGTTTTCCTATCAAAGATTTTTAAAACAAAATATTCTAAAATGATAAATCTAGATTTTAGTCATAGTAAATTAAGACTTTTAAGTAAAAAATTAAATGATTATTTAAAGATAAATTTTAGCTAGGATTTAAATGACCTTAGGTAATGTATTAGTTCTTGATGATGACCCAATTGTTAGAAAAGCTTTAGAGAAGTTTTTAGAAAAAGAAAAGATTAATGTATTTTCTGCAGAAAATTTAGCTAATGCTAAAAAGATTTATGAAACTCAAAAAGACCGTATAGATTTAGCTCTTGTAGACTATGTTCTTCCTGATGCAAAAGATGGTGAGGCAGTAAACTTTTTTACAGAAAATAGAGTCCCCACAGTTTTGTTAACTGCAACTTATGAACCAAAAATTAGAAAATTATATCAAGACAAAGGTCTTGTAGATTATGTGTTTAAAAGTATTCCTGGGGCTTTATTTATAACTGTAGAGCTTGTAAAAAGAATTTTAAAAAATAAAAACACAAAAGTTTTAATAGTAGATGATGCACCTACAGATAGAAAAGTAATGCGAAAGTATATGGAATATTCTCTTTTTAATGTTTTGGAAGCAGATAGCATAAAAAAAGCACAGCAAATATTAAAAGAAAATAGAGATATAAAGCTAGTTTTTCTAGACTACAATCTTCCTGATGAAGACCCACTATCTTTTGTTCATTCTATTAGAATTAAATACCCAAAAACTAAGTTAGGAATCATAATAGTTTCTGGCTATGTTGATGAAGATATGGTTCCTGTTTTATTAAAATCAGATGTAAATGATATCATTAAAAAACCATTCTTTAGAGAAGAATTAGTAAACAGAGCATACAACATTTTAGATATCATTGATAAATATGAAACTTTAGAAAATATGGCATATAAAGACTTTTTAACAGGTTTATATAATAGAAGATATTTCTTTGAGGAAGGTAAAAAGATTCTTTCAGTTGCTAGGAGAAATAACCTGAATATAGCATTTGTTCTATTTGATGTAGATAAATTTAAATCCATTAACGATACTTATGGTCACGATATAGGAGATATAGTTTTGCAAGATTTTGCAAACAAGCTAAAACAAACATTTAAAAGAGAGGAAGATTTAGTAGCAAGACTTGGAGGAGAAGAATTTGCCCTTTTGACTATATACACAGATTTTGAAAATTTCAGAGATTATTTATTAGAGTTTCATTCAAAAATTCCAGAAAATCCAGTTAAATTTAAAGATTTTGAAATTAAATATACTGTTTCAGGTGGAGTTGCTACAGG
>WFXI01000119.1 GCA_015490675.1 Hydrogenothermaceae bacterium | reverse complement strand
TGACCCGGGAAAGGTTTATGTTTATGTATTAACAAAAGACCTACCAGTTCCTCAAACTGTTTTAGACAAAGTTAAAAACATCCTATCAGAAGAAGATGTAAGACCTTTATCTGACCTTGTAATTGTTCAGCCTGCAAAGGAAGTTCCTTTTAATGTAGAGGTAAATATAACCTTGCTACCTGATTATATACCCCTTGCAAATCAAATCCTGCAAGAAGCAAACAAAAGAGCAGAGGAGTTTATCCTTGAAACCAAAAGCAAAATAGGAAAGCCTATAAACCCAGACAAGCTAATCTATAAACTAATGGATATAAAAGGAGTTTTTAAAGTTGATGTAAAAAGTCCTATTTATACAGAGGTTAATAAAGATGAGGTGGGAATGGGGAAATTAGTCGGTATCCAAATTATTTAGCTCTTCTGTGTATTTTTCCATCAATAACTTGTTTGTCCTGTCTAAATTTCTTTTTACTCCCGCTTTAGGATTAATAGTAAGTATAGTTTCATATAATTTTTTTAATGCTTCGTAATTTTCTTCTATCATTAATTGATTTTCTAATCCCCTTAATTTATCAACTTTTTCTTTTTTGCTTTTAGAGAATTTTATTATTCTGTCAATCTCCAAATCAATAATATCACTTAACTGATATTGTGAGTATTTATTTAAAAATATTTCTTTTGCTTTTATGTATTGGTCTTCAGTTGCATTATATTTGGTTAATATTTGTAATATAGAAAATACATTTTCTTCTTTATAACCAGGGTGTGGTAAAAATCTATCTATTTTCAAATAAAAGTTAAAAATTTTTCCGTCATTCAAGTCTTCTAAAGACAATATTACTAAGTTATCTTCTTCCTTTATTTCTACATTAGTTAAAAACAAAAATCTATGAGGGAATCTTAGCATATAGGGAATATCTTCTCTGTTTTCGTAATCCAGTTTCCCTATACCCAAAGAATTTTGAAATATTAGAAACTTATTTTTTTGTAGGTTGAAACTGGAGAATATGTCAGAACCAAATAAATCTTTATCAATATTATATAAATTGCTTGCAAATATAAAGTATTTAATATTCCCATTTTCATATATAGCTATTGCAGGTTTAGAAAGTATATCTGATGTTTCAAAATATTGAGTTATATATTTAACAATAGGTCTATTTAACTTTATTTCTTTTTCTGGAGTTTTTATTTTTATTTCTTCTTCTACGATAAGTTCTGCTGGATATATATTATCATTTTCATAAAAACTACCTTTAAATCCTTTTCCTGACAATTTATTAAAGTTTTTTTGGGAATTCATAAATTTATATATCCAATAAAAATAAAGAGGAATAGCTCCAACAATAAATGGAGGGAATAAAAACCAACCGAAAGTTGCTAATGTATATCGCCCAATTAAACCTTTTGTAGAAATATAAGAGTAAGGTTTTTTTATTTTTTTCAGAAAGGATATATCTATTTTATTGTTTACAGGCTTAAAAAATATATCTTCTTTTATTTTGACTACATCCGAATTTTGTTGAATAGTTTTGGTTTTCTTACTGGTATGATATTCAACCTTGCTTAATCCTGTTCCTGGTATTCTGTAAGAAGAATAAAGTTTGCCATCAGAACTTATTCCGCCTCTGAGCCACTTATTACCAACTGATATGCCGATACCTTTTTTACCGAATGTGATGTTGAATATACCTACTTTTTTTCTTTTTTGAAAACGAAAAGCCATTTTTCTCCCCTTTCTTTAAATATCTATAATTCCAACCCTTCTGAAAATCGCAATAGGAACTATTTTTACACTATCTGGAGGAAATACCATTGAAGACATAGCTGGGAGAAGTTCCTTTAATGCACCATAAAGATGTGTTTCTGGTAGTTCCTCTTCTGTTGTGTTTTCTTCTATTCCTATCACTAATACATCTTTAAGCCACTTTCCACCGTGTTTTAGATAAAAAGAAGATATTGGTTCAGATAAAAATTCTTCCTTTATAGTTCCTACAATTTCCTCATCATTTGTTTTTAAAAAGAATGCAGGCAATAAAGGAATTGTTCCAAAAAAATCATTCATTATTTTTATAATTTCTTGAAATTCTTGTTTTTCTTTTTTATTCATTTGAAGATTTAATAATGTAGGAAATTTACCAGCCATTGAAAGGGCTTTTGTCATTATTTTAATTAAATGGTTATCCATAAAAATCAAAGAGCCTTCGTAAATTCTTATTGGTGTTCGTCCTGTTTCTGCTAATTCCAAAAATTTAGCAATAACATCTCTAACTTTAACATCGTGGGGATTTATTATTTCTTTTTTTGCTTCTTCTATTTGATTAATTGATTCAGCTTTTGCATCAACTATTTGAGGTATTCCTCCAGACACTCCAGAGCTTTTTTTCTGTATGTCTGATATTTCTTTTTCTATACTCAGTAAATCTCCACCAAAGATTTGAGCATAAAAAGAAGCTACCCTTTCTCTATCTATATATAAAAAATCAGATAATAAAGCCTTTTGTTTTTCCTGCTCCACCCTTTATCTCCTTGCGAATTTCTTTTCTTTTTTCTTCAAATTCTTCAAAGTCTTTCCTTATTTGTTTTGCTACTTTAGCTGTGAACTTTAAGGCTTTCATAAGTTCTCTTTCTACTTCTTTTGGTGTTAAAGTTTCCATTTTTATTACCACCTAAGCTTTTATGGAAATTTTAATAATTCTACACTAATTTTTTAACTTTTATATTAGCCATCGGCTAATCTTCTGTCAACAATTTTTTTCGGATTTTTTCCCCGAAGTAGATAGAGTCGTAGATGCCCATGCATTTTTTAAAAAGTCTAATAATGCTTGTTTTCTTTCTTCTGGTTCGTTTGCTATTACCTGCAGTATTTGCTCTTCTATGCTTTCTTTTTCTTTTTTTGGTTTTATAAACATTTCGCCTTCGCCTGTTAAGAGCCAGT
>WFXI01000118.1 GCA_015490675.1 Hydrogenothermaceae bacterium | reverse complement strand
TAGTTTTTAAAAATTCATACTCTTCTTTTGCATCAAAACTCCATCCGTGGGCACCAACAGGTTTTTCATAAACATTTGGTCCAAGGGCTATGTATTTATCGTAAATTTTTGTGTAGTCTCTTTTTACTACTGCTATGTTTGGCATTGTTTTCCCTGGAATAGGTTCTGTTTCACCTTTTGACCAGTCTAAAACTTTTCCATAAGGCTGAGATATTTCTGCAGGTGAGTCGTGCATTAATGGTGCAGTTACTATATCTTCATACTCTCCCTGCAGATGTTTTTCTGCAAGTTTTGAAAATGTTTGAGCTATCTCTTTATATATTTGCCAGTCTGATTTTGATTCCCATAGTGGTTCTACAGCTTTGTTTAATGGGTGTATAAATGGATGCATATCTGTTGAGTTTAAGTCTGTTTTTTCATACCAGGTTGCAGTAGGTAAAACAACATCTGCATACAAGGCAGAGCCAGTCATTCTAAAATCTAAAACTACAAACAGGTCTAATTTTCCAACTGGTGCATCTTCCCTAAGTTTTACTTCTTCAGGTTTTAAAGGTGAATACTCTGCCATTACTCCTGTATTTTCCACTCCAAGCATATGCTTTAGGAAATATTCATGTCCTTTTGCAGAACTTGAAATAAGGTTTGACCTCCATACAAATAAGCTTCTTGGGAAGTTTACAGGATTTTCTGGGTCTTGAATAGAAAATTCAAGTTCTCCATTTTTGAGTTTTTCTACTATATATTCTTTAGGGTCTTTCCCTGCCCTTTTAGCCTCTTCCGCAAGCTCTAAGCTACTCTTATTAAATTGTGGATAAAATGGAAGCCATCCAAGTCTAACAGCTAAAAGTATATAATCTGCTGGATGTTTGTATTTTGTTTTTCCTTTTATTGGTGAAGCAAGTTTTTCTATGTTATTGTCTTCGTATCTAAATTGCTCTGTTGTGAAATACCAGAAAGATGTTGCATTTTGAAGTCTTGGTGGTGCTTGCCAGTCTCTTGCAAAAGCTAAGGTTGCCCATCCTTCAAATGGTCTTACTTTTTCCTGACCTACATAGTGAGCCCATCCACCACCATTTTTTCCTTGGGAACCTGTTAATATTACTAAATTTAAAATTGAACGATAAATTAAATCTGCATTATACCAGTGGTTTATACCAGCTCCCATTATTATCATAGAACGACCTTTAGATTCTGCTGCATTTTTTGCGAATTCTCTTGCTATTCTTTCTACCTGTTTAGCTGGTGTTCCTGTAATTTTTTCCTGCCATTTAGGTGTATATGGCACATCTTCATCATAAGAAGAAGGATAACCTTCAAGACCTTCTCTTTTAACTCCATAGTTCGCAAGGAATAAATCAAATACAGTTGTTAGGTAATATTCTTTTCCATCTATTTCAAATTTTTTAACGGGAATTTCCCTTTTTAAGATTCCTTTTTTATCATCTTCGAAGTAAGGTAGTTTAACAAATCCCTTTTCATCTTCTTTTCCAAGAATTGTTAAAGCAGGATTTATTTTATTTCCATTTTCATCTTCAAGTTTTAAGTTCCATTTTCCTGTATCTTCCCATCTGTAGCCTATACTTCCATTTGGTATTACAAGTTCATTTTTGTCTTCATCTAATACAACAAGTTTCCATTCTGCATTTGACACATTTTTACCAATATCAGAAGCCCTTAAGAATCTATCAACTGTAAACCCATCTTCATCTTTGTTTAACATTACTAAAAATGGTAAGTCTGTAAATTGCTTAGCATAATTGATAAAGTATTCTTCAGGATTTTCTACATAAAATTCTTTTAAAATTACATGGGTCATTGCTTGTGCAAGTGCTGCATCAGTTCCAGGGTTAAGTTGCATCCATTCATCTGCAAATTTGACATATTCAGCATAATCTGGACTTACAGAAACAACTTTAGCTCCTCTATATCTAACTTCAGAGAAGAAGTGAGCATCAGGCGTCCTTGTCATTGGGATATTAGAGCCCCAGACCATTATATAAGTAGAGTTGTACCAGTCTCCACTTTCTGGAACATCTGTTTGCTCTCCCCATACTTGCGGTGAAGCAGGTGGTAAGTCTGCATACCAGTCATAGAAACTAAGCATAGTTCCGCCAATTAAAGATAAAAATCTAGCCCCAGAAGCATAACTAAGCATTGACATAGCAGGAATAGGTGTAAAACCTGCAATTCTATCTGGTCCGTATTTTTTGATTGTGTGTATAAGCTGAGATGCTATTAGTTCTTTTACTTCATCCCAGCTAACCCTTACAAAGCCACCTCTGCCCCTTGCTGATTTGTATTCTTTTGTTTTTATTGGGTCACTTAAAATTTCATCCCAGGCTTTTACTGGGTCCCCATGGTTTTTCTCTTTTGCTTTTCTCCATGCATCAAGTAAGACACCGCGAACATATGGATACTTAACTCTTAAAGGACTGTAAATATACCACGAAAATGAAGCACCTCTCTGGCAACCTCTTGGTTCGTATTCTGGGAAGTCAGGACCAGTGGTAGGATAGTCAAGGGCTTGGGTTTCCCAAGTAATAAGTCCGTTTTTTACATAAACCCACCAGCTACATGAACCTGTACAGTTTACACCATGAGTAGTTCTAACCCTCTTATCGTGTTGCCACCTTCGCCTGTAAAAGTCCTCCCATGTTCTGTCTTGCTCTGTTAATGCAGAGTGCCCCCCTGAGTATGTTTCTTTTGGGGCAAATGAAGTGAATTTTTTGATAAGATAAGAAAAACGGCGTTTCATAATAAACCCCTCCAAAGGAATATATGTTAAATTTCATTTATTCCCTCCAAAAATGTTTCAATTTCAGTAAAAACATTAAATCTTTTTTCAGGATTATTATGTATCATTTTTAAGACTAATTCATCTAAAATTTTTGGTATATCTGGATTTATTTTTGACGGTTTTTCAGGAAGAGGCTCATCATATATTTCTAAAATATTTGGTCTCGGATATGGGCTTTTACCTGTTATTTTTTTGTAAAGCTGATATCCAAATGCAAATATTTCTTCTTCTTCTGATTTGTTTCCAATTAAGTAATCTGTTATTTCAAGTCTGTAATTTGGATAATTTTTCTTAGTTAGATTGTTAAACTTAATTAAAAATCTTAGAGCATGCTTTGAAACTTTGGATAAAACTCTAAAATAAAACTTTTCAAAACTTTCTCTTGGTTTTTTTAGTCTTATGTATTCTTTTATTAGTTCTTCAACATAAAATTGAACTTCATCAAGAGGAATACTTTTTAGTAGTAATTCTCCTTCTCTACTTTCTCCTGTTAATGTTCCTCCATAATACATATCAACACCTAATGTTGGTTTTCCATCTTTTTTAAATTTAACTCCTACAAAACCTATATCTCCATTACCGTGTATTCCACATCCTTTTTGACAGGCAGACCAGTACATTCTAACTTTTGCATCTTTATAGTCTAATGGATACTTTTCTGTTAAATAGTTAGCTACATTTATAGCATCAGGTTTGTTTGGTATTACTCCAAAAGGACAGTGGTCTGTTCCTGCACATGCAACTAAATCATTGAAGTATGGTGAATTTACATTTTTGTATTTTTGATAAATAGGTAAAGATAAAAGTTTTTCTATGTTTTCTTCTTTTACTCCTACTATGTATAAGTTTTGAGTTACTGTAAGTCTAATTTGTCCGTTTCCAAACTCTTTAGAAGCTTCTGCTGCTTCTATCATTGCAGTTCCAGAGAATATTCCTGAAGGAACTACCATATGCATAGCGTAACTACCATCTTTTAGTTTTACTCTTCCTATTTTTTCTCCACCTTCAAGCTCTGTTAAAGTTCTACCTGCTTCTTCAAAATCTCTTCCTGCTTCATGTTTTATTGCGTCTACAATTTCTTCCATTCCAACAGCATCAATCATATATTTGAGTCTGTTTTTATTTCTACTATCTTTAAACCCATACTTTTTAAACATCTTTGCCGTTGCTTCAAAAAACTGTGGAACTTCTTCAGGAAGTAAAAATACATTTGCAGGTTTTGCTATTGCTCCAACCTTTCCTCCAAGGTAAACATTAAACCCAAACTCTCCATCTTTTTCTGCTAATACAAAACAAGCATCGTGACCATAAATATTACATCTATTTGAATATGAACCATTTATCCCAATATTAAATTTCCTTGGAAGTTTACATATCCATTCTTCTTTCTTTAAGAAAATCTCTTGAATTTTAAGAAGAATATCCCATGTTTCAATCACATTATCAAAAGCAAGTCCATCAAGAGGGTCTTGAACTATATTTCTAAAGTTATCTACACCAGTTTGAAAAGTAGTAATTCCAACACTTTCAAGTTCTTTTAAAACTGTTGGCAGGTTTTCAATAGTTATAAATCTTAGCTCTACTTGCATTCTTGTTGTTAAGTCTATGTAATCATTCCCATATTTTTGAGCCACTTCACCTAACTTTTTTGCCTGTTCATAAGTTAACTTTCCACCGGGAATTCTAACCCTAATCATAAATTTTTCTGGTGTTGCAGGACGATAAAAAACTCCAAAGCATTTAAAGAAATAATCTAAGTCGTGCTGAGGTATAGAAGAAAATCCGTTTTGTGCATAGTATTCTAATTTTTCCCAAGCTTCTTGAGGAGTATGTTCTTGTTTAAGTTTTTCTATTTTATTTAGTTTTTTATTTCTTTCTTGAGAAACTTTTAAGAGTTTTTCCATATTGCCTCTCCTTCTAGGATTTCTTTGATTTCATTAGTCTTTAAAAGTTTATCCTTTAATTTAACTACTTCCCCAAAGACAATTACAGCTGGTTTTTCTGCCTGCTTAGAAAGATTTTCTAGCTCGTTTAATTTTCCAGTGATAACTTTTTGATTTTTCCTGGATGCATTACTTATTATTGCTACAGGTATATTTAAGTTTATGTTTTGCCTTTTTGCCTCTTTTAAAATATCTTTAGCTCTGCTTAATCCCATTAAAACTATAACAGTATGATTTTTTAGCCTTAATAATGGTATCCAGTCTTTGTTAAATTTATTTCCAGCTAAATGTGCTGAAACAACAGAGAAAGAAGTCGCATATCCACGCATAACAACAGGTATTCCAGCATAAAGAGGAGCAGAAGTTGCAGAAGAAATACCAGGAATAACTTCCACTTCTACTCCCCTTTCAAGCAAAAATAAAGCCTCCTCACCACCCCTTCCAAATACATAAGGGTCTCCACTTTTTAGTCTACCAACAGTTAATCCTTCTTTTGCAAATTCGTATATCAAATTGTTTATTTCTTCTTGCTTTATTGATAATTTTCCCTGTTGTTTTCCAACATAAAGAATTTTGGTTTCTTTAGGAAGAAGCTCAATTATTTCTTGAGATATAAGATGGTCAATTAAGGCTATATCTAGCTTTTTAAAAGCTTTTAATGCTTTCAAAGTTAAAAGTTCAGGGTCTCCTG
Organism: Hydrogenothermaceae bacterium; assembly: GCA_015490675.1. Classification (GTDB taxonomy): domain Bacteria; phylum Aquificota; class Aquificia; order Aquificales; family Hydrogenothermaceae; genus Hydrogenothermus. Next base: position 5,283 of record WFXI01000118.1, on the reverse strand, counting down.
TTCCACAACCGATTAAGTAAACTTTTCCTTTCATTTTTTACCTCAATTTGTTATACATTAATTTTCTTAAGAAAAATTTATGCCAAAATAATGTAGTAATATTATCATTAATCATAGCTATTTAGTAGTGTAATAACAAATTTGTTATTACATTTTTGTTAAATAGATTTAAAGTTAGAAATTTACAAAATTGTAAATGGAGGTACTTTATGAAAATCCTTAAAGCTAATGAAATGAGATTTATCGATGAAAATACAATAAAACTTACAGGAATTTCATCTCTAGTTCTTATGGAAAATGCAGGAAGAGGAGCCTTTGAAGTCATTTTAAATAAATTTTCTGATAAAGAAAATTTTGTCGTAATTGCAGGTTCAGGAAATAATGGTGGTGATGGTTTAGTTATAGCAAGATATTTGTTTAATTTTGGTAAGAATGTAAAAGTTTTTATTCTTGCATCTGATATATCAAAATTATCTGAAGATAATAAAACAAATTTTCAAATTTTAGAAAAACTAGGAGTAGATGTTTTATTTATTGATGAAAAAAATATAAATAAATTGATTAACGCTATAAAAAATTCAGATGTTGTTATTGATGCAATTTTTGGAACAGGGTTTACTCCACCAGTTAAAGGATATAGAGAAAAAGCTATAGATTATATAAGTAAGTATGCAAAAAATGTAATATCTATAGATATACCTTCTGGCTTATCAGCAGACACAGGAAATACAAACGGAAAATTTATTAAAGCAGACATAACTGTAACTTTTGGATATCCAAAACTTTGCCATATTTTATATCCTGCTTCAGAGTATTGTGGAGAAATTTTTATTGTTGATATTTCTTTAGATAAGAGCTATGAAAATGCTATAAATAGAAGTCTGTTAACTGTTTCTGATATACAACTTCCTAAAAGAGAAAAGGATAGTCATAAATATAAATTTGGACATAACTTGATTGTTGGCGGAAGTGTTGGAAAATCGGGAGCAGTTATACTTTCTGCTTTAGCATCGACAAATGCAGGAGCAGGTTTGACAACAGTTTTTGTGCCTCAAGATATTAATCAAATAATAGAAGAAAATCTTATTGAAGAAATGTCTATACCAGCTCCTTCTAGTAATGGAATGTTTTCAAAAAAAGCTTCTAAATATTTAAGAGAAATTATAAAAAATGGAAAATTTTCAAGCATAACAATTGGAATGGGAATGGGAGTTTCAGAAGGAACTATTTCTTTAGTTAAAGAAACATTAAAACAGAAACTTCCTGTAGTTATAGATGCAGATGGTTTAAACAGCTTAACAAAAATTGATAATTTTAAAGAACTTTTGAGAAAAAGAAAATTCCCAACTATTTTAACACCTCATTTAGGTGAGTTTTCTAGGTTAACGAAGATAGATACAAAAACTTTAAAAGAAAATTTAGAAGAAATAGCTGTCGAATTTTCCAAAGAAACAAACTGTATTTTAGTTGTAAAGTTTTCGAGAACATTAATAGTTAATCCAGATGAAAAAATTTATTATTCAATAGCAGGAAATGAAGGAATGGCAAAAGCTGGAACAGGAGATGTTTTAGCAGGAATAATTGGAGCCCTTGTTAATAGATTACCTGCATTTGAAGCAGTTAAAACAGGTGTTTTACTTCACGGTATTTCAGGAGATTTAGCAGTTAAAGAAAAAGGAAAAGAAAGCCTTAGGGCAAGAGATATAGTAGAGTTTATACCTAAGGCTTATAAGGAAGTTATAGATATTAAGTGTGATTCCTCTTTAATAAAAAAATTATCATATTTACTTTGATGTAGCTTTTTCAAATCTAGAGTTAATTACATCCCAATTTAAATTTTTAAATACTGCATCTACATACGGAGGTCTTTTATTTTTATAATCTACATAATAAGCATGTTCGTATACATCTACTACAATCAAAGGGTAACTCATCATCATCCCTAAATTGTTGTGGGCATCAAGCCCATTGACTATAAGCTGATTGTTATATAGGTCATAAGTTAAAATAGACCATCCTCTGCAAGCAATTGCAGTTGCCTTGATTTCACTAAGACAATTTTCTATACTGCCAAAAGTATTTTCTATTAATTCTCCAAGTTTAGAAGAAGGTTCTCCTTTTCCTCCACCGATTAAGTTCTCAAAATAAAGCTCATGAAGAACTACACCCATATAATTAAAACTTTCTTCTACTTTTAAAGCCCTATATTCTGAATAATTTTGATTTGCTTTACTTCTATCTGCGAAATCTAAGTCTGCTAGCTTTTCTTGAATTTCGTTATATTTTGCTACATAACCTTTATAATGTGCCTCAAAATGAACCTCTATTTGTTCGTCAGAAATACCTTCTAAACCTTTTGGTTTTAAGTGGTCTTTTGGTTCTAATTTCATTGTTCCACCCCCAAATTAAATTTTCTTTAAAGCTAATTTTCATTTTAAGAGGTGGTTATGATAGATATCAGATTATTTAAAAATGTGTATAAAATAAAAAAGCCCCCAATAAATGGGGGCCCTTTGCAGGTTTTATATGTATTAAGATATGTACTTAATTAAGCACCTACTGTAGCTTCAGCTTCTTGAACTTCTAATTCTACTTCAGGACCTTGCCATAATCCGTGCTTTGTACAGTAGCTCATAGCTTGAAGTTTAAGTTTATTTTTAGTTGGAACAATGTAAAAGTCTGCTTCTGCTTGAGAGCATTGGTTTCCTTGAACACCAGGAACAAAGTTAACTTGTCCTAAGAAAGTGTCTCCATCCCAGAGTTGAACCCATGCAATATAGTGGTCAAAATCATCTGGGTGGCAGTATTCATTACCAACTCTTACTTTAACTCTTAATTTTTGTCCTTTTACAGGAGTATCTTCTACATGAACAAATGGTGAGTGTCTGTCAATAAAATCTCTTTTTGCTTCTTTGTCGATAGTAGAGATATCAACATAGTTATTTACTTTTGGCATTTTCATACCTCCATCTTTTATTTTATTTGTGTACAACATACTAAACCTTTTAATTTTTTATCCCAATGATTTTAATCAGGAAAAATAACCTTGCCAAAAATAATACTATACATTATAGTAATAAAAAATTTAAAATTTGACGGAGGGATAAAATGAAGGTTAAAAACTTTTTTACAATTTTATTATCATCGGCTTCTATATTTACATATTCTTCTTATGCTTCTGATGTTGAGCTTTTAAAACAGGCAAGGCAGTATTTTTCACCTTTGCCTGAAGTTTTCCCATCTGATAATAATCCTTTAACTCCAGAAAAAATAAAATTAGGTAAAATCCTTTTTTATGAACCTAGAGTATCAATAGATGGAGCAACTTCCTGTTCTAAGTGTCATCCATTAACTTTATATGGTGCTGATGGTTTAAAAAAAGCTCAAGGAAATAATGGAAAAATAAATCCTAGGAATGCTCCAACAGTTTTAAACTCTGCAGGACAGATTACTCAGCACTGGAGAGGTGATAGAAAAGATGTTGAAGACCAGGCAAAAAGGGCTTTGCTTGGTAAAGGTTCATTCGGTGCTCCTTCTTATGAGTGGGTAGAAAATAAACTAAAAAGTATAAAAGGTTATAAAGAATTATTTAAAAAAGCATTTCCTAATGAAAAAGACCCTATAACTGTAGATAATTTTGCAAAAGCTATTGGTGCTTGGGAAAGAACTTTATCAACTCCATCAAGATTTGATAAATTTTTAAATGGATATGTTAATGCTTTGAATGAACAAGAAAAAAGAGGTTTGAAAAAGTTCATTTCTATTGGTTGTGCTTCTTGCCATCAGGGAGCCTTACTTGGAGGAACAATGTATCAAAAATTTGGTGTAGTTGAACCTTATTGGAAATATACAAAAAGCGAAAAAATAGATTTAGGTAGATATTCTGTTACCAAAAAAGAAGAAGATAAATATGTGTTTAAAGTCCCTCCTCTTAGAAATATAGCCAAAACTGCTCCATATTTTCATGATGGAAGTGTATGGTCTTTAAAAGATGCAATCAAAATTATGGCTAAAGTTCAACTTGGCAAAGATTTATCTAAAAAAGATATTGAAGATATCTATGCATTTTTGAAATCATTGACAGGAGAACTTAGTGAAGATATAAAAACTATTCCTGTTTTACCTTCTTATAATTAAAAGTTAAAGGGAGGGATGTCCCTCCCAGATTTTATCTTATCCTTTTAGAACTTTCTCAACTACTTCACCAATAGTTGAAATATTTTTAACAGTTGTAACTCCTGCAGCTTCTAATGCTTTGTATTTTTCTTCAGCAGTTCCTTTTCCTCCAGCGATTATAGCTCCAGCATGTCCCATTCTTTTTCCTGGAGGAGCAGTTACACCTGCTATGTAAGCAACCACAGGTTTTGTTACATACTCTTTTATAAATTCTGCAGCTTCTTCTTCTGCAGTTCCACCAATTTCACCAATCATAACAATAGCTTCTGTTTCAGGGTCATCCTGGAACCACTTTAAAACATCAGCAAAAACTGTTCCTGGAACAGGGTCTCCACCAATACCAACAGCTGTAGATTGTCCTATTCCTCTTTGTGTTAACTGATATGCAGCTTCATATGTTAATGTTCCAGACCTTGAAACAAGTCCAACATTTCCTTTTTTAAAGATGTGTCCAGGCATAATTCCAATTTTAGCCTCTTCTGGAGTAATAACACCAGGGCAGTTTGGTCCAATTAAAACAGTATCAGGATAGTAAGTTTTTATGTAATTTTTTACAGGTATCATATCATTTACAGGAATTCCTTCTGTGATACATATAACAGTTTTTACTCCTGCATCAACAGCCTCTACAATAGCATCTGCAGCAAATGGAGGAGGCACAAATATTAAAGAGCAATCTGCTCCAGTGTTATCTACAGCTTCTTTAACACTATCAAAAACAGGAATTCCTTCTACTTCTTGCCCTCCTTTTCCTGGAGTTACACCACCTACAATCTGTGTTCCATATGCTTTACACTGTGTTGCATGGAAAGAACCTTCTTTCCCTGTTATTCCCTGAACAATTACTTTAGTATCCTTGTTAACCAATACGCTCATTCTTTTATTCCTCCTTTTTGTTATTTACAGTATTTTTGAAAAGTTTACTGGAAGTTTACAGCCCTTTATAGAAAATTCAAATGTTTCATCAATTGTTTCAAAAACTTTGATGTATTTATTATTTTCTAAATAGTAAATTTTTACATGTTTCCTATCTTCTATTGAATAAACTAAACAATAGTATTCAACTCCTTCTTTTTCATAAAGCTCAAATTTTATATGCTCATCCAT
>WFXI01000117.1 GCA_015490675.1 Hydrogenothermaceae bacterium | reverse complement strand
TCTCCAAAAGAAGCAGAAAAGGTAAAACCATATATAGGTTTTATGCCACAGGGTATTGGATTGGTTTTGTATCCACTTCTAACTGTAAAAGAGCATTTAGATTTTTTCACGGCAATAAGAAATCTTAAAAAAGACGATGAATACTGGCAGTATCGGGAACAACTTCTTAAAATGGCAGGTTTGTATCAGTTTCAGGATAGGCAAGCTAGACACCTTAGCGGTGGAATGCAGCAAAAATTATCTTTAATCTGCACTCTTATCCATAAACCAAAACTTCTTATTCTTGATGAGCCTACAACTGGAGTAGACCCACTTAGTAGAAGGGAACTTTGGGAAATTGTTGATGAAATAAGAAAAAAAGAAGGAATAATTGTCCTAATAAGCACAGGATATATGCAAGAAGCAGAGAAGATGGATAGAGTCCTTCTTTTTGAAGATGGTCAGATAATTGCACAGGGAACAGCAGAGGAGCTTATAGACTCTGTTAGAGAGTATACGTATGTTGAAACAGAGTGTTATGATGAATGTTTTTCATTTAACAAAAGAACATACTCTTTAAAGCCTTTAAATGTTCCCCATGCACAGCCAGACCTTGAAAGTGTTTTCTTTGTAAATGCTCTCAAAAAATATAAACATATTCCTGAGATAACAATAGAAGAAAGAGAAATGCCTATAGAAATCCCAGAAATAGTTATGGAAGCAAAAGGCTTAACAAAGAGATTTGGAAATTTTATTGCAAATGACCATATAGATATGGTTTTGAAAAAAGGAGAAATACTTGGACTGTTAGGGGCAAATGGGGCAGGAAAGACAACATTTATAAAAATGCTCCTTGGTCTTTATCCAATTGATGAAGGAGAGCTATGGATACTTGGGAAAAAGATAGAAAGTTATAAAGACAGACTGGAACTGAAGAGCAAAATTGGATATGTAAGTCAAAAGTTCGCCCTTTATAAAGATATGACAGTCAGGGAAAATCTAATATATTTTGCAAATATGCACAGAATACCAACTGCAAAGGCATTAAAAAGGATAAATAAACTTGCAGAAGGACTTGGATTTAAAGAATATATGAACTATTTACCAACAGAACTGCCACTTGGGATAAACCAGAGATTTTCTGTTGCTGCTGCAATACTTCATGAGCCTGTAGTTTTATTTCTTGATGAACCTACAAGTGGTGTTGATGCAGTTGCAAGGGCACAGCTTTGGAAATTACTGCACCAGCTTAAGCGAAAATGGGGAATTTCAATTCTGATAACAACCCACTACATGAGTGAAGCAGAATACTGCGACAGAGTAGTAGTTCTCAAACAAGGTAAAAAAATCGTTGACGATACACCTGAAAACCTCCACAAAAAATTCCCAGAAGCAAAAACTTTTGGGGATATTTTCATTAGATTTTATGAGAAAGATTAAAAGGTTTAAAATTATGATGAAAAATTTTAGGGCATGTGAATAATGAAAGACATAAAACTGATTTTACAGGAAATAGAAAAGCATATTGAGACTTTGGATTATGCGACAAAAAAGTTAAAAGAGTTAAACTTAACTCCAAAAGATTTAAATGATTATGAAATTATAGTTTTACTGGATGCTTTTATTTTCAGATTTATAAAACTCCAAAGTGCCTTAGGAGAAAAATTATTCCCACTATTTTTTGAAATCTTGACCGGAAAAAATTATACAGAAGCTACTTTTATAGATATATTAAATACTCTTGAAAAGTATGGTTTTTTAGAAAGCACTGAGGAATGGAATAAAGTTAGAAAATTACGAAATGAGTTTGTACATATATACCCGTGGGAAACTGATTTGAAATTAGAGGCAGTGAAAAATGCAATAAAAAAGTTAGATTATATAAAAAACACATTCTTCAAAATAAGGAATTATCTTAATGCAAAAGGTATATGAAAAAGTAAGACTTTCAAAAGATGTTATTGATGAGATTATAAAACTTGCTAAGAAACACTTTGGGGAAAATTGCCGTGTATGGATTTTTGGCTCGAGGGCAGATTTAACTAAAAGGGGTGGAGATATAGACATATATATAGAAACGCCAGAACATAAAAACATTATAGAAAAAAAGTTAGACTTTTTAGTGGAACTTGATAAAAAAATAGGCGAACAGAAAGTTGATTTGGTAATAAAACCTTTCGATAGTAATGATTTCATTTCAAAAGAAGCTAAATCTAAGGGAGTGAGGATTCAATAGAATCAAAATAATTAAAGGAATTATCTTGGCTTTAATCCATAGTTTGCTTTAAATTAACTATTAATAAAATATATATGAGGATAATAATGGAAAAAATAAAACAGTATAAATTTCATGCTTTACCTGTAGAAAAAGTTTTTGAACTATTGGATAGTTCCCTGAAAGGTTTAAGCTCTGAAGAAGCTGAAAGAAGACTAAAGGAATATGGATTAAATGAGTTAGAAGAAAAAAAAGAAAGCAAGCTTTTGATGTTTTTACGACAGTTTAATAATCCTCTGGTTTATATCCTTATTACAGCTTCCATTATAACCTTTTTTATGAGCGATTATTTAGACTCAGGAATAATACTTGGGATAATCTTTATTAACGGGTTATTAGGCTTTTTCCAAGAATTAAAGGCTCAAGCATCCTTAAAAGCACTAAAAAAATTAACACAAACAAAAACAACTGTTATAAGAAATAATAAAGAAATAGAAATTCCTGTTTCTTTTGTAGTTCCTGGGGACATTGTTATTTTAGGGGAAGGAAATGTTGTTCCCGCTGATATTAGACTTATTGAATCGTCCGGATTGCTTGTTGATGAATCTATTTTGACTGGCGAATCTATTCCTGTTGAAAAAGAAGCATCTGTAGTTCTTTCTGAGGAAACTCCAGTTTATAAACGAAAAAATACACTCTTTAAAGGAACACTTGTGGTTAGAGGAAAAGTAAAGGGAATAGTTTATGCAACAGGCAAAAGTACAGAGATCGGAAAAATAGCTGAAAGAGTCAAAGAAAAATCTCCGGAAACTCCTTTACAAAGGTCTTTAAAGTCATTTTCAAAGAAGTGGCTATTTATTTTAGTTGGAATTCTTTTTGCTATTTTCATTATAGGTATTTTTCAAGGTAGAGATTTTTACACACTGTTTTTGCTATTAGTTTCGCAACTTGTTTCTGCAGTTCCAGAGGGTCTCCCGCTTGTTGTTACTTTTACTCTGGTTATTGGAGCCTTAAAGCTTGCAAAGAGGAAAACCCTGGTTAAATATTTACCTTCTGTAGAAACTCTTGGAAGTGCTACATTCATTGTTTCAGATAAAACCGGAACAATAACTGAGGGAAAACTCAAAGTTTCCGACTATTATACAGAAGATAAGGAAAAACTGTTTCTCGCATCTGCACTCTGTAATGATGCCTATGATAGTAAAGGAG
>WFXI01000116.1 GCA_015490675.1 Hydrogenothermaceae bacterium | reverse complement strand
CAAGCCTATACAAAAGAAATAGAAAATGCTGTTAGAGAACATCCAGACCAGTATTTCTGGGTTCATAAAAGATGGAAAACGAGACCTGAAGGTCAGCCAGAAAACATTTACGATTAGATGAGAAGTATCATAAAAAATTTAAATAATTAATTTTAGATTAAAGAGTATGAAATATTTATTGAGGTAAAAAGAAATGCTTTTAAAAAAAGAAGAGCTTCCAGTAGTTCCTAGAGATGAAATGAATGAAATTCATTATGAAGAAGTAGATATAATTAACGACCTGTATGACTCTGCTATCAATGGAAATGTAGAAAAAACTAAAGAATATTTAGAAGAATTTATTAATCACATAGAAGACCATTTTGGTTTTGAAGAAGAACTTATGGAGCAAAACGAGTTTTTTGCATATCCTATCCATAAGATGGAACACGATAATGTTCTAAACAGAATTTACAATGTAAAAAAGCAATTTGAAGAAACAAATGATACAAAAGTAGTTTCTAACTTTTTAGAAAATGAATTTGTTCCTTGGCTTATAAATCATTTAAATACAATGGATATGGCTACTGCATCTTTCCTTGGAGGTTTTTAAAAACCTCCTCTGCTCTATATGAGCTTCTAACAAGTTTTCCACTATACACTTCTTTAAAACCAAGGCTATATCCTATTTGTTTTAGTTCTTCAAACTCATCATCTGTATAATACTTTTTAACTGAATAATGATTTAAAGATGGTTGCAAATACTGACCTATTGTAAGTATATCACAACCCACATTAATTAAATCTTTCATAACCTGAATTACTTCTTCTTTTGTTTCCCCAAGACCAACCATCATACCTGACTTAGACAAAATAGAGCTATCTAATTTTTTTATATTTTCTAAAACCCCTAAAGATAATTTATAGTTTCCTCTGTGCCTCGAAGTCTTATACAAAGAAGGAACAGTTTCTATATTGTGGTTTATCACATCTGGCTTACTATCTACTACTATTTTTAATGCATTAATATCTCCTTTAAAATCAGGAATTAAAACTTCTATTTGACAATCTGGATTAAACTCTCTAACTTTTTTAACAGTTTTTGCAAAGTGAGATGCTCCTCCGTCAGGTAAATCATCCCTATCTACCGATGTGATGACAACATATCTTAAACCAAGTTTTTGGACTGCCTTGGCAACATTTTCAGGCTCATTCTCATCTAAAGGTTTTGGTTTCCCGTGTTTTACATCACAGTAAGGACAGGCTCTTGTGCATATGTCTCCCATAATCATAAAGGTTGCCGTTTTTCTAGAAAAACATTCTCCAATATTTGGACAGTTTGCTTCTTCACAAACAGTATGAAGATTTAATTTTCTAAGCATTGCCTTAAGCTTTGTTACTTCCTCAGATAAAGGTGAAATTACTTTTGGTTTCATTAGACTTTCCTTTTTATGCTGTATATCATTTGAATTTAATGCTAATATTTTAAAATAAATCCCTCTTTTTTGAAGGAGGTAAAAGTTGCCAATCCTAAAAACTGATGATGAAATCAGAAAAATTTTACAAGAAAGTAAAAATGTTGCAGTTGTTGGAATTTCACCAGACCCTTCAAGACCTAGCTATTTTGTATCAGAAGTAGTTAAAAGCTATGGTTTTAATATGTTTTTTGTAAATCCTAAATATGCAGGACAGGAAATATTAGGAGAAAAGGTTTACTCTTCCTTAGAAGAAATACCTGAAGAAATAGATATTATAGATGTATTTAGAAGACCTGCTGATGTTAAATACACTGCAAAAGAAGCAAAAAAGAAAGGGTTTAAGACATTTTGGTTTCAACCAGGAACTGTTAATGATGAAGTTGTAAAAGAGCTTGATGAAGAAGGATATAATGTTGTTGTTGATAAATGTATGAAAGTAGAATGTCAAAAACTTTTATAAATGGAGGGGAAAGATGATTAAATTTACAAAGTTTTTTGCAATTACAATGTTTTTCTTAATTGTTTTAAGTGTTGGTTCAATGTATGTAAGTATACTAAACGAAGAAGGTGTAATAAGACCTCAAGCAGTTGTATTTTATACAATTATCTTACTTGGATATTCTTTTACACTTTTTTATGTATGGAACAGAGAAAAACAAGTTGAGATACAACAACTGGAACTTGAGAAAAAGTTAGCATTAGAAGAACTAGAAAATCACAAAGCACAATTAAATGAAATAAAGAAAAAATTTGAGGAATATGAAAAGAAAATAAAGGAGAGTTAAATGAATATAGATGAAAAGAAATTAAAGGAGTCTATAAGACTTTTTTTAGAAGCAATAGGAGAAAATCCTGATAGAGAAGGACTAAAGGAAACTCCAGATAGAATTGTTAGACTCTGGAAAGAGTTTAAATCTTATGAAAACTTTAATATGACTATTTTTGAAGATATTGGTAGTTATGATGAGATGGTTGTTGTCAGAGATATAAATTTCTATAGTTTATGTGAACATCACTTACTTCCATTTTTTGGAAAAGCACATATTGCATACATACCTGATGGAAAAGTATGCGGTCTTTCAAAATTGGTTAGAGTAGTTAACAAATTTTCTTATAGACCTCAGGTACAAGAAAGACTAACTTCAGAAATCGCAGAATACTTAGAAAAAGAATTAAAACCAAAAGGAGTGGCAGTTGTTTTAGAGGCTATGCACTTATGTTATTCTTCTGATACAGAAATACTCACAGATAAAGGATGGAAATTATTTAAAGATTTACATATGGATAATAAAGTTGCTCAAGTTAATCCTAATAGTTTAGAAATTTCCTTTGTTAAACCTGTAAATTACATAAAGTATCCATTTAAAGGAATGATGATTAACTTTAGAAGTAAGTCTGTTGATTTATTAGTATCTCCTGACCATAAAATGCTTTATTCCACAGAGTGGATATTCTACAAATCCAAAAATAAAAGATGGCTTTCAAAACAGGCATACGAAATTAAAGATTTATCAAAGATTATTATCCCACAAGCAGGTTTAATGAAAGGAAAAGAATTAGATTATGTGGAATTAGAAGAAGAATATGAAAAAGTAAATTTTGGGAAAACTCTAACTAAAACTACTAAAAAACTAAAACTAAAGGCTGATACCTTTATAAAATTCCTAGCTATTTATCTAGCCGAAGGTTCTTTTGATATTAAAGGGAAAAGAAGGTATGCTGTTAGAATAGTTCAAAAAGCTAACACAGATTCAGCAAAAGAGATAGAAAACATATTGAAAGAACTACCTTTCAACTATTTCTCTTATGAAAGAAAAAATGGAACTGTTGAATTTATTATCTTTTCCAAGATACTAACAAAATATGTAGAAAAATTTGGAAAATCTAGGGATAAGTATATTCCTGACTTTATTTACTCTCTATCTATTAGACAAAGAAAACTCTTCTTAGAATACTTCATTTTAGGTGATGGCTATAAAAAACCTGATGGAAAAACCTACCATTTCGTAAGTAAATCAAAAAAATTAATAGATGGAATTCAAGCATTGTATGCAACTTTGGGAATATCAACTACTGTTTTTGAAACAAAAGATAAAAATGGAAATATATATTACAGACTAGAAACCAGAAAAGATAAAAAAGGAAATAATAAATACTATTCAATGGTTAGAGAAGTAAAAGATGTCCCTTACAACGATTTTATATATTCTGTAACAGTTCCAGAAGGATATATCTTAGTACGAAGAAATGGAAAAATAGCAATATCAGGAAATTGCATGGCTATGAGGGGAGTAAAAAACCCAACTTCTTATACAGTAACAAGCAAGCTAACAGGTGTGTTCAAAGACTGTGAAAAAACTAGGAATGAATTTCTAAACTTAATTAACTCAAATAAAAATCTTTAATGAAAAAAATAAAAGTAGTAGAAATATTTTCTTCTATAGAAGGTGAGGGTAGCTTAGTAGGCTACCCTGTTACTTTTATAAGACTTGAAGGATGTAATTTAAGATGCACTTGGTGTGATACAAAATACTCATATGATACTGGCAATTATTTAGAATTATCTTTAGAAGAAATATTATCAAAAGTAAAAGAATTCAAAAATAAAAGAGTTTGTATAACAGGTGGAGAACCATTATTTAATGATGGATTTGATATTTTATTTAAGACTCTATTAAAAGAAGGTTTCTTTGTTATAGTTGAAACCAATGGAACTCTTTTTAGACAGTCTATAGGAAACATGTATCTAAATTTTAATAGTAAAATCCACATAGTTTGTTCTCCCAAACCTTTTAGTGATTATAAAGTGGACAAAAAGTTAGAAAACTACATTTCAGAAATAAAGTTAATAGTAGATGATTTTTTAACAGAAGAAATTGTAGAAAAATTCTTAGATTTTCCTATAATACTCCAACCAGAGGGGAATAAAAAAGAATTTTTTAATAAAGCTATTAAAATTCAAAAAAGCATTTTAGAAAAAAAAGATAAAGAAATAAGAATTATCCCCCAAATCCATAAGATATTTGACTTAAAGTAAAATTTTTCTTAATTTAAGATATAAAAGTATATACTTAGGAAGTTAAAATGAGCCTTGCATTAAAATATCCCCCAAACTATACAATAAATGATTATGAAAAATGGGAAGGAGACTGGGAATTAATTGAAGGAATTCCTTATGCTCTTGCATCACCAAGCTTTGAAAGTCAAAGAATAGTAGGGAAAATCTTTAGATTTCTAGATGAAGAATTAGAAACTAAATGTCCAGATTGTAAAGTTGGTATTGATACAGATTACATAATAGATGAACACACAGTTGTTAGACCTGATGTTTTCGTTGTTTGTGAAGATGTAAAAGACAAAATTTTAAAAGCTCCACTAGTCGTATTTGAAGTTGTTTCTGAAAGTTCAACACAAAAAGATGAAAAGTTAAAGTTTGAGTTATATGAAAAAGAAGGTGTAAAGTTTTATATCTTAGTTTTTCCAAAACTAAAAAAAGCAAAGGTATATACTTTGAATGATGGTAAATATATAAAATATGGTGATTTTTCAGAAGAATATCTTGAAATAAATGTAAATAAATGCTCAATAAAATTAGATTTGAAAAAAATATTTAATTAAAACCCCCTTCCCCTTCAAATTTTGATAAAAACTACCTTTCCCTTTCTCCTTTTATAAATTCCTCTACCATCTGTTTAGCTTTCCAATCAGGATACTGTATTGGAGGATGTTTCATAGTATATGCAGATATAGAATATAAAGGTCCTGCTATACCTCTATCTCTTGCAATTTTAGCACATCTTATTGCATCTATTGCTGAACCTGCACTATTAGGAGAATCTTCAACATCAAGTCTTAATTCTATATTCATTGGAACATCACCAAATAATCTTCCTTCCAATCTAATAAATGCCAATTTTCTATCTTTTAACCAGGGAACAAAATCACTTGGTCCAATATGTGCATTTCCCCAGCCAATATCATATGGTAATAATGAAGTTACAGCTTCAGTTTTAGAGATTTTCTTTGTTTTTAGCCTTGACCTTTCAAGCATATTTAAAAAGTCTGTATTTCCACCAACATTCAACTGATAAGTTCTATCTAATTTAACGCCTCTATCAATTAAAAGCTGGGTTAATACCCTATGAGTTATTGTTGCTCCAACCTGAGATTTTATATCATCACCTACAACTGGAATACCTGCATCCTCAAATTTTTTAGCCCACTCTTCATCTGAAACGATAAAAGTAGGCATACAGTTAACAAATGAAACTCCTGCCTTTAAGCAAGCCTCTGCATAAAACCTTGCAGCTTTTTCTGCACCAACAGGTACATAATTTATTAATACATCTGCACCGCTTTCCTTTAAAACACTAACAACAGTATCTAAATCATCTTCAGGTTCATCAGATAAAACAAATCTTATATCCTCTGGATATTCTTCCATATGTTTTGCAAAACCATCTAAAACAGGCCCTTTTCTAACCTTTACATTAAATTTAGGAACATTAGGATAAAAAACAGCTGTGCAATTAGGTTTTTCATAAATTGCTTCAGAGATATCTTTCCCAACTTTTCTTTTATCTATATCCCAAGCAGCAACAACTTCTATATCCCAAGGTTTATATCCACCTACATCTAAATGCATTAATCCACTAGCTTCTATATTTTGTTTCTCTTTATAGTAAAATAGCCCTTGTATTAATGAACTAGCACAGTTTCCAACACCAGCAATCGCAAGTTTAATCTTTTTGTTTTCTGGCATCTAATCCCTCCATTAGATAAATTACCTTTTATTATACTTGAAAAGGATGTTTAATTACACAAGTTATAAGGTCTAGATAAGTAGAATCCTTGAACATAATCTATACCTAGTTTTTTCAAAGTTTCTAAATCATCTTCATTTTCTACCCATTCTGCAATGGTTTTTATTCCTTTTAGGTTACTAATATGTATGATTCCTTCTAGAATAATTTGATTGTCTTTGTTTTTAGATACATCTTTCACAAGAGAACCATCTATCTTTATAAAGTCAATATCAAAATACTTTATATAGGAAAAAGTTGAATATCCTGCTCCAAAGTCATCTAAAGCAAATTTCATATTTTTACTTTTTGCTATTCTGATAACTTCTCTAACAGTATTAATATCTGTAATAGCTTCCTCTTCTGTTATTTCAAAAACAATGTTCTCAAGGGGAATTTTTAAATCTTCACACTTTTGTATAAACTCTTCAAAGTTTGAAATATTATGTATAAAAGAACGGGACAAATTAAAGAAAATGAGCTTGTCAAAAATTTTCTTTTTAGAAAGACAACTTACTGTTTTATTTTGTATTTTTCTATCTAGTTGTTCAATTAAACCAAATTTAATAAAATCACCTATAAAAGAACCTGCTGAAATTATCTCATCGTCCATTTTAATTCTAGCTAAAACTTCATAACCTATAATTTCCTTAGTTTTTATATCGTGAATACCCTGAAAATAAGGGAAAACTCCATCTTGCTCTAGAATTTCTTCTAAAATTGCCTTTCTAGAAAATTCTGTATTTAAAACCTGCTTTACTTCTTCTTTATCTAAAGATATAACCAAATTCTTACCACTTCTTTTAGCTTTATATAAAGATATATCAGCAGACTGGAGTAGTTCTTCTAAGTTAGAGCCGTGAACTCCAAGAGTAGCAACCCCTATACTTAAAGATGTTTTTATTTTCAGACCATTAACCTCAAAAACATGCTCATTAACTTCCTTTTTTATCCTTTCAGCAATAAATACAGCCTCATCTGAATCTGTATTAGGAAGTAAAATTAAAAATTCTTCTCCTCCCCACCTACCTACAATATCTATTTCCCTTAAGTTTTCCTTTAAAATCCTTGCTAAACTTTTTAGAACAAAATCCCCAACAAAATGTCCGTAAGTATCATTTATCTTTTTAAAATCATCTATATCAATAAGTAAAATACTTAAAGGTTCGTTATACCTTTTAGCCCTTTGTATTTCATTATGTATTTTTTTTGTTAAAGCCTGTCTATTGTATAACCTTGTTAAAGTATCAAAGTTTGCAAGATTTAAAAGATTTACACTATAAACAAGATGAAGAATTATTATGTTCATATATTTAATTTCATGCTCATCAAACTCTTTTTCAGAAATTGCTAAGAATAACATTTCTTTATCTTCTGTTAATTCTTTTTTCAAAATAAGGATGTAGTTTTCTCCGTGTGTAATAACTGATTTTTCTGAATATGCCTTTTTTATCATCAATGCAATTTCTTTTATTTCTTTTTCTGAAATTACATAGTTCTTAAAGAAACCATCAGAGTGGATTTCAATAATATCTTTGAAGGTTTCCTTATCATAAATAAAAACGACTGAGCCTTTAACATTTTTAAAAATTTCTTCTATTTTATTTAAAGTAAACAATATAAACCTATAAATATCATTAGTAAATGAAACCATTTTGGAGGTAGTATCAAGGATTAGCTCAATTTCTTTGTTGTACTTTACAATGTTAAGTCTCATATCCTCCAGTGCTTTTGATAAATCTCCAAATTCATCATTTACATGCTTATGAAGGTCAAATTCTATCTTTTCTATGTTATTTATATCAAGATTTTTAGATTTATTTTTTAAGTACACAACAGGAAACAAGATAATATCTTTAATCTTAAATCTTATAAGCAGATAAGATATGATAATAAATAGTGCAGAAAGTAACAGTCCTTGATTTAAAGAAGTTAATATATGTGTCTCTATTATTTTTTTTCTGTCTATACAACCAAAAACAAATATGTTTGAATCAGAAAGATTTTTGTAAAAACATATATCATGTGGAGGTTTAAAAGTTTTATTATCAATAAAAAACTTCGGATTATATACAGAAATCATACCCTTTGAAGGACTTAAAACATCTTTAAAGTAATCTTTTTTTACAGCTACTTCTAATTTATCATTTATTCTCACATGGACAGATCTTTCATCGCATATATGAAGTTTAGAATCTATTTCTTTATCGCAATGCTTCATATTATAGGTTTTTCCTTCATAGCTATAACCAATTATATAAGGGATAGAATTAAAGTCTTCTAAAGGGAGGTTTTTTAAACTTTTTTCAAGGATTTTTAATCTTTTCTCAAAAAGAGAAGTTCTAATGTTTACTGCATTTTCTATACCTTTTGTCGCAAAATCTAATTCTTCAACGATTTGCATATAAGTAAATACAGGGAAAAATACTGAGATTGTTAAAAGTAGTATTATAAAAAATATAAAAATTAGTTTCCTTTCATAAGTTTTTAATTTTAGTTTTTTATCTAGAAAAACATATATATTTTTTAACCTTTGCAAAATTTTGACCTTTATACATTAATATTTATTTTTGATTTTTCGTCAGAACTTGAACCTTCCTCAAGTTGCTTTTTATACAATTCTGCTCTAGCTTGCATTTCAAGTGCTGTAGCCCTAGAAGCAACTCTTAAATCCTGAGGAGAAGGGTCTGCAGGAGCAAGAGCCGCAGCTTTTATTTTTTGAGAAATTTTTATAGTTTCTTCTGGGGTTTTACCTTTTTTTACCTGTATTGGAACTTCTCCACCAACTATGTATCTTTTTCCATCTGGTCCTGTTTTATATTTATACCTTATTGAACCTGCAAGTTCACCACCAACAGACTTATGTGCAAGCTCGTGAGCTATAACTTTTTGTTCTATTCTTTTCAATTGCTGGATAGCCTGATTCATTTTTTGCTGTTCTATACTATCTTTTAGACTTTGCTTTTCTTGTGGATTATCCCCTTTTATCTCATCTTTATTTTCTATTTTTTGAACTTCCTCTGGATTTGGATTATTCACATCTTTACTTTGATTAACTATACTTGTATCGTATATGAAAGCTGAATTTTGTATATTATTAACCTGCATCATTTATTAAAATATTATCTTTAAAAATTGTTTGCAACAATATATACTTTAAAAAATAAAAAAAGACAAAAGGAAAGCTATATGGAAAAGTTTACAGTAATAGCTGGGCCATGTGTAATAGAAAGTAGAGAGCTATGCTTTGAAGTAGCTAAAGTTCTGAAGGACTTACAGGAAAAATATAAAGATGTTAGGTTTGTATTTAAATCTTCTTTTGACAAAGCAAATAGAAGTAGTCATAAATCATTTAGAGGTTTAGGCTTTGAAAAGGGATTACAAATTTTATCTGATGTGAAGGAAAAATTTGGTTTACCTGTCCTAACAGATATACATGAAACTTATCAGGCTAAGCCTACAGCAGAAGTTGTTGACATACTACAAATTCCAGCATTTTTGTGTAGACAAACTGATTTAATATTAGCAGCAGCAGAAACAGGAAAAGAAGTAAATGTTAAAAAAGGTCAATTTTTAGCTCCCTGGGATACTAAAAACATTATAGAAAAATTAAAATTTGGTGGAGCAAAGAAATTTTATCTTACAGAAAGAGGGGTATCTTTTGGATACAATAATTTAGTAGTAGATTTTAGAAGTATTCCTATAATGAGACAATTTGCACCTGTAATTTACGATGCAACCCATAGTGTTCAACTTCCAGGAGGGCAAGGAGACAAATCAGGAGGACAAAGGGAATTTGTGTATCCTTTAGCAAAATCTGCTATATCTATAGGAGTAGATGGTTTATTCTTTGAAACCCATCCAGACCCAGATAAAGCATTATCAGATGGACCTAATCAGGTTCCATTAAGAGAATTTCCTGAAATGATAGACAAATTATTAAAATTAAAGAAATTCATAGATGAAAACAGTTTATAAGCTAATTATATTAGGGATATATATAAGCGTTATCTCCTGTGGAGTAAAAAGTTCTCCCCTACCTCCAGAGGATAAAACACCAAAACCTGTTAATAATTTACATTTAAAACAACAGGGGAATTTACTTGTATTATATTGGAACTATGCCCAAACTGAAGATACAAAATTTGAAGTATATTTAAATGAAAAGAAATTAGAGTTTCCAATTTTCAAACATAATCAACTGTTTTGGATAGAATATCCTTTTAACAGTTTTAATACAGAATACTGTTTTCAGATAAAGGTAAAAAGAGGACTGTATTCTAACACTTCAAATTATAAATGCATAAAAACACACAAATATTCGCATTTCGTTGAAAACCCACAAGTATCTCAAGATAAAGATAAAGTTGTAATAAGATGGAAATCAAAAAATGGAAAATTTTATATTTACAGAGGAAATAATAAACAAGAAATCCCTCCTATACCATATAGCTATGAAAAAAATAACAATGAATTTTTAGATAGAAATGTGGAATCTGGGAAAAAATACTGTTATTACTTAACAAAAGAAGAAAATACAGTAGAAACAAACAGGGTTTACACCCATTGCATTACTTATAAAGATATATACCCTCCAGAAATTCCAAAAGTTTCTTATATTAAGAAAAAAGAAAATTTAATCATTATTTTAGGCACAATTAAAGATAAAGATTTTGCAGGATTTCTCATAGAAAAAAATGGAAAGTTAATAACTGATATACCTTTAAAAACATATTACTTTATAGATAAAAACTACAAAAATGGAGACACATATAAAATTTATTCTGTTGATAAAGAAGGAAATAAAAGTAAACCTGTTTATCTTAAAGTTGAATAATAAACTAGCTTTGGATTTTTCTTAGGATAAAGAATATCAACTAAGAACCAGCCTGTTATAAACCCACCTATATGAGCATACCAGGCAACTCCACCCATAGAAGGAGGAGTTACTAATGCATATAAAACCTGTATAAAGAACCAGTACCCAACAAAGAACCAAGCAGGAAGTATAAAGGTAAAGAATATAAACGGTGGAATTATAGTTAATATTCTAGCTTCAGGATATAGCTTAACATATGCAGCTAAAATACCACTAATAGCACCAGATGCACCTATCATAGGTATAGTTAAATTTCCTGTCATTATATTCACAAAAGATTGTAAAAATGCTGCACCAAGTCCTGAGCCAATATATAAAACCAAATACCTTAACTTACCTAAAGCATCTTCGACATTATCTCCAAAAACATATAAAAAAAGCATATTACCAAATATATGGGCAAATCCACCATGAATAAACATAGAAGTTATAAGATTTTGCCAGTTTAGATGGATAATATCTAAAGGTAACAATCCCCAGCTATGGAAAAATATTTCAAGTTCATCCCTTGATAAAGTTAATTCATATATAAAAACAGCTATATTTATTGCAATTAGAGAATAATTAACAATAGGAGTTTTTCTAGTTGGTATATTGTCCTTTATAGGTATCATCTAAAAATCCTTTTTTCTTTTTATTATAGACTATAAAAAATAAAAAGGGCACCTCATTGCGAGGTGCCAAAACCTGTCTCTTATACACATCT
>WFXI01000115.1 GCA_015490675.1 Hydrogenothermaceae bacterium | reverse complement strand
ACATAATCAAACTCAGGGTTTACCATAATTCCAAGGTTTGCAGGTAAAGTCCAAGGAGTTGTAGTCCATATAACAGCATATACTTTGTCTTCTATTGAAAACGGTGCTTCTACTAGCTCAAAAGCAACATAAACAGAAGGGTCTTTTTTATCCATATACTCTACTTCTGCTTCTGCTTCTGCAGTTTTGTCGTATATACACCAGTAAACAGGTTTTTTACCTCTGTATGCTACTCCTTTTTTAAATACTCTTCCAAGTTCTCTTATTTCTTGTGCCTGATATGAAGGTTTCATTGTTAAATAAGGATTTTCCCAGTTTCCAATTATTCCAAGTCTTTTAAATTCTTCCTTTTGAATTTCAACATACTTGGAAGCATATTCTCTGCATAATCTTCTAAATTCTGCCTTTGGAAGGTCTTCTTTCCTTTTTTTCTCTTTTTTTAGCTCTTTTTCTACATTTCTTTCTATTGGAAGGCCATGACAATCCCATCCTGGAACAAAAGGAGCGTCTTTTCCTAGCATTGATTGGTATTTAACTAAAATATCTTTAATTGTTTTGTTTAATGCGTGTCCTACATGGATATTTCCATTTGCATATGGAGGTCCATCGTGAAGAATATATTTAGGAGCATTTTTTCTTTCTTCTCTTAACTTTGCATAAAGGTTTAATTTATCCCAAAATGATAATATTTCTGGCTCTCTATTTGGTAAATTTCCTTTCATTGGAAAATCTGTTTTAGGTAAATTTAGGGTATCTTTCCATTCCAAAGTGTAGCAACCTCCAAGTTTTTAAAGCTACTTAGCTTAAATAATCATTTTATCACACCGCTTTTAGATTAAGAATTGTTAAGAAATCTTAACAAATTCTTCATAAATCCTTAACAAAAGCTTAATACAATGCTTAACAGAAAATTAAAAATTAATTTTTGGAGGTTTAGATGAGAAAAGTTGCATTGGCTCTGGCATTAATTTCTACAACTTCAGTTTTTGCATCAGAAATTCAAAACCCAATTGTAAAAAAACTTTATGAAAAAGGTATTATCACAAAAGAGGAAGCTTTAGAGCTTGACAAAAAAGAAGAAAAGAAATTTATTAAACACGCAAATGTTATTAGAAAAGATTCTCCAGAATTCCTTCTTGGAAAAGAGACTCATCCTAATATGAAGATTAGAGCATTTGATAACCCTGATATGTATGTAAAACTTGGAATTAGATTACAATCAACATTTGAAAACTATAAAGTAGATTATAATGACCCAACTAAAGATGACATTAATCTTTGGGATGCGTATTTAAGGCGTATGAGATTTGAGATTGGAGTTGGTTTTTCTAAACATGTCTCATTCACAATGGATGTGAGAAATGACAAAGCTAACTATCAAGATAAGGGTGAACAAAAGTTTAATGTTGGTGATGCATATTTAAAAATTAAGAAACCTTTTGGAACATCTCTAGTTAACTTTAAGTTTTACAGAGGGAAAATTGATGTATCAAGAACCGAAACTGTAAAGTCTGCATGGGTAGTTCATTATGACCGTCCACATGTAGCTGATGAGGCAGCTCAATTTGTATCCCATAACCGTCGTGCAACAAATGCTCAAATTTATGGAGATTGGGAAAAGAAAATACATTACCAACTAGCTATAGGTGATGGAATTTATTCTGGTAAATTTCATGATGCTGTAGGAAATGATTTACAGGATGCTAATGGAAAAATTATAGAGCAAGATTATATGTATGGAGGAAAAGTATTTATTTCTCCAATTCCTGGATGGGAAGAAACAAAAAGAACTGAAACTTACTTTGGAAAAGGAAAACATATAGAAGTTGGTGTTGGATACTGGAAACTTCCTAAGATTAAATATAAAGATGCTAGTGGAACACATACTATGGATAGAACTCTAATAAACTATGAATTTTCAGCCCATTATAAAGGTGCATTTATCCAGTATGAGTATTTTGACTTTGATGGTGTAGAGAGAGACTTTACAGATACAGTTTACGAGGTTGGAAAGTCTAATGGCTGGTATGTAACTGGTGAATATGTTATCCCACAGGCTTACTATATAGCTCCGTTTGCAAGATATGAAGAATGGAAAAAATGGAAAGGAGCAGGTGATTACAAATTAAAATCAACAGTTTTTGGCATCAACTGGTATTTAAGAGGAAATACAATTAAAGTTGGTTTAGCTTATCAAGAAGATAAATACGGAAAAAATATTGGTGATAAAAAGGTTAAAAGATTTAAATTCACCTCCCAGTGGTTTTTCTAAAATTAATAAATTTAAGTTATTCTGTATATAGAATTTAAATTGGAGGAGTTAATTATGAAAAAAATTTTGGCAGGGGTATTAACATCTGCAATATTAAGTAGTTTTGCAATAGGAGCAGAGACAATAAATGGTGCAGGGGCAACTTTCCCTTATCCAGTTTACGCTGCCTGGGCTTATCAATACTATAAAGAAACAGGGATAAAATTAAATTACCAGTCAATAGGTTCTGGTGGTGGTGTTAGACAGATTAAAAATAGAACTGTTGATTTTGGAGCTTCTGATGCTCCATTACCACCTAGTAAATTAGATGAATATAAACTTTATCAATTTCCAGCTATTATTGGTGGAGTTGTTCCAGTTGTTAATATTCCACGCGTAAAATCAGGGCAGTTAAAGTTAGATTCTGATACTTTATGCCATATTTATTTAGGAGAAATTAAGTATTGGGATAATCCTAAAATTAAAGCTTTAAATCCTAATTTAAAACTTCCTCATAAAAAGATAAATGTAGTTCACAGGTCTGATGGTTCAGGAACAACAGCAATATTTACAACCTATTTAGCAGGTGCTTGCCCTGACTGGAAACAAAAAGTTGGAGCAGGGAAAGCAGTAAAATGGCCTGTTGGTATAGGTGGTAAAGGTAATGAGGGTGTGGCAAACTATGTTAGAAGATTAAGATACTCTATTGGCTATGTTGAGTTTGCTTATGCAAAACAAAATAGGCTTTCTTATACACTTCTTAAAAATCCTGCAGGGAATTTTGTAGCTCCTTCTATACAGTCTTTCAAAGCGGCTGGAGCAACTGCAAAATTTGACCCTAATAAACATTTTTATCTTTGGATGGTAAACGCTCCAGGAAAAAATGCCTGGCCAATTGCAGGAGCATCATTTATTTTAGAAGCTAGAGAAAAACCAGAAACCAACAAAAAGGTGAATAAATTTTTCAAATGGGCTTTTGAGAATGGGGACAAAATAGCAGAAAGATTAGATTATGTTCCCTTACCTAAAGAACTGAAGGAAAAAATATATAAATACTGGCAATCTAAAGGAATAAATCCATAGAGGGTTTATCCCTCTATTTTTTTGTTATAATCATTTAGGCTATAAATTTTAGGAAGGGAAGATGAAAAGAAAACTCCCTATATCTGATATTATTTTTGGAATTATATCTTTTTCTGCCTCTTTTCTCGTTTTAACTTTAATTTTCTCAACAATTTTAGTTTTATATAACGAATCTTCACTGGCTATTCATAGGTTTGGAATTTTAAATTTTATATTTACTGAAAATTGGGATCCTGTAAATGAAATCTTTGGAGCAGCAGCTCCTTTATATGGAACTTTTGTAACAACTGTATTATCATTACTTTTTGCAATTCCTGTGGCACTTGGAATAGCAATATTCTTAACAGAAGTTTCTCCTCACTTTTTAAAAACTCCTATTGGTATAGCTATAGAAATGCTTGCAGCTATACCTAGTATTATTTATGGTATGTGGGGACTGTTTACCCTTGCTCCAATAATGGCTGAATATGTAGAGCCAGCCTTACAAAAAACATTAGGACAAATTCCACTTATTGGAAAACTTTTTGAAGGAGAGCCTCAAGGAATAGACCTTTTTACTGCCAGTGTAGTTCTATCTATTATGATAATTCCATTTATAGCAAGTATTGCTAGAGATTCTTTAAATTTAACTCCAAACATAATGAAAGAATCTGCCTATGCTCTTGGTGCAACAAAATGGGATGTTGTTAAAGATATTATGATTCCTTATGCAAAACTTGGCATATATGGTGGAATAGTTTTAGCCTTAGGTAGAGCATTAGGAGAAACAATGGCAGTTGCTTTTGTTTTAGGAAACAATCATCAAATAACTTTATCATTGTTTGAAGCTGCTGCAACAATAACTGTAACCCTTGCAAATGAATTTACAGAGGCAGATACAGATATTTATCTATCATCATTATTCTATTTAGCTTTAATACTATTTGTTTTAAGTTTTGTAATACTTGCTGTTGCTAAATTCTTCCTCTTAAAAGCAGAAAGAGGTTATTCTAGATGATAATAAACGAAGCTTATGTAAAAAGAAGAAAAATAAAAGGCTTTATAGCTTTAACATTATCTGCTTTAGCTGCATTTTTAGGTTTGTTTTGGCTTGGCTTTATTCTTTTTGATGTTTTAAGACATGGAATACAGGGATTAAATTTAGAACTATTTTTAGAAGACCCTGCTCCTCCAGGAATACCGGGAGGGGGTCTTAGAAATGCATTTATAGGGCAGTTAGAAATTGTATTTTTTGCAACTATTATAGGTGTTCCAATTGGAATCCTGGCAGGAACTTTTATAGCTGAGTATGCAAGGGGAACTAAATTTGCAAAAACTGTTTCTATTTTGTCTGATATTATGGTAAGTGTTCCATCTATCGTTGTTGGAACATTTATTTATGCAATTTTAGTTAAACCCATTGGAAACATCAATATTGGTGGAATTATAGCTGTAGGATTTTTATCTGCGATAATTGCTATTATTTTTGGTGGAATTTTAAACTTTATTGTAAATAAACTTTTAAAGCTAAATGGAAAGCTTTTAAATCTTATTTTAACTTTAATAACTGTGTTGTTTGGGCTTTTTGTATTTTTAACTTTGTCTACTAAATTGGTTGATAAGATACAAGGATTTAACGGCTGGGCAGGTGCTGCAGCACTTGCATTTATTATGATACCTGTTGTGTTAAGAACTACAGAAGATATGCTTTCTTTAGTTCCGTGGACTTTAAGGGAAGCAGCATTTGCTCTTGGGGCTTCGTATTTTAAGGTAATTAAAGATATTGTTTACAGAGCCGCAGCCACAGGAATTTTAACAGGAGTTATTTTATCTATTTCCAGAGTAGCAGGAGAAACTGCACCGCTATTATTTACATCCTTTAATAACTCTTACTTTACATTAAATATGAATGAACCTGTAGCATCTTTAACTGTAACTATATTTAACTACGCAATGGGTCCTTACGAAGACTGGCACATAAAAGCTT
>WFXI01000114.1 GCA_015490675.1 Hydrogenothermaceae bacterium | reverse complement strand
CGTTGGAGAAGAGGTATAACACTTTTAACATATTTATGTTTTACTACTAGAGTTTTTATTTAAATTTTTTCTTGAATTGGAAACTTAAGTTAAAAATTAAATTAATGTATATATTTTTTGCTAAAATTATTATCAATAAATAATAGTCATCACAGATGAATATATATACAAATAGTTCTTATATTTTCTAAAATTAGCATTAAATCTGAACAATTTGGCTATGAATAAGTTATATGATATTGAAATATATCTAAACAAAAAGGGAGTTGATAAGAATGAAAAAATGGGATAAAGATATTCCTGTTGAAGAAAACCCCTATTACTGGAGAGGTGCCCCTAAAGTTTTTCAAAGAGAAATGGATTCAAACCCATTAACAATTGTGGATCTATTTTGTGGAGCAGGTGGATCATCTTTGGGGTTTGCATTAGCAGGATTTAACGTTGTTCTTGGTATAGATATGCATAGACCCTCAATGGAAACTTTTCTGCATAATCATCCAAAAACTATGGGTATCATGGGAGATATTAGAAAAGTACCAAACGAAATGGTTTTGGAGTTACTAGATGGAGTTGAGGTTAAAGTTTTGATGGCAGGGGTTCCGTGCCAAGGATTTTCACTTAACAATAGGAAAAGGAATCCTAATGACCCAAGAAATTATCTTTTCTTGGAGTTTATAAGATTTGTTGAGGTGCTGAAACCTGACTTTTTAGTATTGGAAAATGTGTCTGGGATGAAGAGTATGGCAAATGGAGGCTTCGTTAGAGAAATTGAAAAACAGATAAAAATTGCTGGTGAAAAAAATGGCAAAAGGTATCGTGTGGAACACAAAATAATGAATGCTGCTGATTTCGGCGTTCCGCAGATACGAAAAAGGTTGATATTTTTAGCGAGTGCAAGGGATTTTCCAATAATTTGGCCAGAACCTGAGTTTGGAACTCCTGACCGTCCATATAGGACTGTGTTTGATGCTATAGGAGATTTGCCAGCTCTGCAGCCTGGGGAGAAAAAAAATTTCTACACAACTCCACCACAAACTGAGTATCAGAGGTTTATGAGAGATGGAAGTGTTGTTTTGTTAAACCACGAAGCCCCAAGGCATCCACAGAGTACTATTGAAAAGATAAAAAAAACAAAACCCGGAGAACCTATGTATCCAAAGTTTACACAGAGAATTAGATTAACATGGGATAAACCAAGTCCTACACAAGTTGCGGGAGGGATTCGCCCACAGTTCCAATTTGGTCACCCCAGAGATCCAAGAGGTTTGACTGTCAGGGAAAGAGCTCGCATACAGAGTTTTCCGGATTGGTATCAATTCTTCGGAGGTATTGTTCAAGGTAGAGTTCAGACGGGCAACGCAGTACCTCCTTTACTGGCAAAAGCCATAGCCGAGAAAATAAGAGAGGTGATCAATAAATATGGATAGATTTACACAATTGACGCAAAAAGAGCGATTTTTTGTCAATAAAATTGTTGAATGGGGCATGAAAAACAAGAGAACATTCATTTGGAGAGAGAGAAACAACGACTTTTTCATTGTGTTTGTTGCAGAATTTTTCCTAAGGAGGACAAAGTCTGAAACTGTTGATCGTTTTATGAGAGAAATTTTTCTAAAAGAATTTAGAACATTCTGTGACTTGGCGCAAAGGGAGGAAAATGAACTGAAGAGAATTCTAAAACCCTTGGGGCTCCATAATCAAAGAGCTGCTGCTTTGAAAAAGATATCACACTTACTATACGGTGTGGAGAAAATGCCCACTTATCAGGAAATTCTGGGACTTCCACATTGTGGTCGATATATTGCAAATGCTGTCGAATGCTTTTTTTACAAAAGGAGAAGACCCATAGTAGATCATAATATTCAAAGACTTTTCCACAGATTTTTTTCGATTCCAAAAGCAGTTGAAATTCACAAGGCAGATTATCTGTGGGATTTTGCTGAAAAGCTTCTCCCAGACGATGATTTTGTAAATTACAACTATTATCTCCTAGATTTTTCTGCAGAAGTTTGCAAACCCAGCAAACCCCTTTGCGACATTTGTCCATTAGCCCAAATGTGCAATTTTTATATTAACAATAAAAAATCATCTGTAAGTGGAGATGATTCCCATGTTTAGAGTGTGGTATAGTACAAAAGACTTGGCAGATTGGCTGATACAAAACACCAATTTGGGAAGCCATTCTCCTGCATTGAGCAAATTGGCAGAAAGTGATGCCAACAATCCCAACCGCTTTCACAAGATGCCGGGACATTTGAAAAACATACTTTACCTGGATGCCCCAGACATCATAGTGGAGAAAGATGGTGACCCGATCGTTGCCGTGGAAATTTCCAAGGAGGCTGGAACAGGTCACAACGCCTTCCAAAGATTTGCCAGAATTGCTGCTGCCGTGGAGAATGGTGTGCCGGCTGTTTACATTTACCCCGAGGCAACATTTATAACCAGACAATCCTATCAAAGATGGGATAGAATCAACCCAAACATTTTTTATGCCATGGAGCGGTTGATGCAAATATATAACATTCCAGCACTTTTGTTTTACCATCCAACCTATTATAGGACACACTCAAACACCAGACCTCCAAATGTGCACACTAAAGGCTTGAAAAACGATAATAGTTTCCCGTCGGCTCCTGATTCAGGTGATTCAGAGATGAAAGACTTTTTTAACTTCATAAACTTGGTGCTCTTAAGAAGTTTAAAAGGGCACACAACTATTCCTCTTATAAACGAGCGGTTGGTGGTAAATCGTCGAAGTTGGATGCAACAAGAATGCGTGGGCAAAAATGGATTAACAAGACAATGGTCACCAGATACAGCAACCATTGTTGTGCCCACTCAAGCACTTTTGAATTTTTTGAGCGGATTCGCTCCTCTAGGATATGTCTTTGGTGATCTTTTGACCTCTAGAAGTGAGACTGTTGTTTATCAAATTGATGCCAGGTTTCGTGGGGACCCATATCCAGGAGCATTGTCGGCACTTGATTATATGAGATGTCGTGTGGGTAAAACCTATGAGGATCGTGATAAGAATCTCGTTTTGGCGTGGGGCCAGGTCAACTATAACTCTGCAAACATGACCATTAGTGTCAATTCCACTAAAGGGAGCTCTATTAATGACTTCATATCTGCACTTTCTTCAGTCAGAAATCCTGGTAGATGTTTGCTTGATGCTTCCAATTTTTCGACGTTAAGAGGGGTGGATATTCCCAGATACTATATGCAGGCAAGATATGGATGTATGTTTACTAAAGTAAAACACATAAGAGTGTACTCATTTTTTGCAGATGCCATACTGTTTCCAGACGGAGCAATGTGGAGAGAGGGGTGATGAATGAAGAAATCGTAACAAAAGCTATATTGAAATTTCTTAAAAAAAAAGGATATCGTATTGTATCTTTCGACTTCCCTCAAAGCGGAACTGGATTCCTCTTGCATACAGACACTTGTAAAAACAAAAATGAGGGGATAAAACCTGACATAATAGCTTCAAAAGGGAATATCTTGATCATAATGGAAAATAAAGATAGATACTGGAAAAAAGACTTTGAGAAAATGTATGAACTGAAAACATCTAAATTATACAAGCAAAGTTTAAATAGGCTTCATAGGGATTGCAACACATCTATTCTAAAGGTTGGTATAGGTCTACCTAAAAGCAAGAAAAGAATTGCCAAAGCCCTTGAGACAAAACAGCTTGTAGATTTTATAGTTGCTGTGAATGAAAATGGAAAATGTATGATGATTCACGGTGAATTGTGATTTGGTGTCCCAATGTTACATAACAAGTAGATATATGGTTCGGATTTTCATCTCTCACCTAATCGCTTTCTGAGACTTCAAATATCCGCCAACAATTAGGTAACGTGACAAATACAAGTAAAAATAAACAACCATTTTTTATATAAAAATAATTAAATAAAAATTCATATATTTCTGGTGAATATATTTTATAGATAAATTTTAAACTTTAGATTTTCTACACAAATAAAGGTCATGTGGTAAAATTTCCTATAAGTTTTATATTTAGTTCTATGAATCTTGTTTAATTAAGGTGCTGTTATGGGTAAAGTTATAATAGAAACAAAAGACAAGGGAGAATTAAAGATAAGAACATCTTTAACTTTAGAGCAAATAAAAAAGTTCATTGAAGAGATAGAAAAAAAAGAAAAAGCAAAAAAACTTATAAACACTACGTTTAATACATTAAAAGGAAACAGGAAATTAGAAGCAAAATCAGAGTTTGAATGGTATGAACAATAAAATATTTATTGACAGTTCCATTTTTATTGAAAATTTTAAAGGAAACACTACAGCTAAAGAAATATTAGAATTAGCAACTGATAAATTTGATGTATATATTAATAGCATAGTATTTTCAGAAGTTCTTTTTAAATTAATGGTTCTAAAATCAGGCAAGTCCATATTAACGATTAAAAGCCAAAATTTGATTTCATCTCTAATAAAAGAATTGAAAAACTATTCAGAGTTGCTTTTGTTATTTGAAGTCTTAGAAGAAAATAAAGAAGTACTAAATATTTCTCTTGAATTTATAGAAAAATATAACCTATTAACTAATGATGCTTTAATTTTAGCTACTTGTAAGTATTACGGAATAGATAAGATAGCTTCTTTTGATAGCGACTTTGAAAAAGCAACCATAACTGAAAAAATCAAACTTATAAGAAGTATGAATGATTTGCTATGAAGACATAGCCCTCCTTTTATTTTTATAAACTTTGGTTACTACTTTTATCTTTGTTTATTTAAAAGCTTTTCCCATAGTTTTATGCCATTTTCTCTTTTTATAGTAGGCTTTATCCTCAGATAAGGAACATCTTTTCCAATTTCAAAATTAGATGGAACGGTATATATGTGTCCTTTGTATGCTTTTCCGCGGACATAAAAATAAGCCTGAAAGTTTTGCAAAGATGTTAGTTGGTTAGGTTCTACCAGATACGTGTAATTATCTTGGACATTCAGTGTATCTTCTATCCCAAAAGCTATTCTCATAGGTCTTTTACCTAATAATTGGCTAAACCATTGAGCACTTTCGGTATCTGCCTGGGCTAAGAATATTTTTATTCTGGTGTTTGCCTGTATTATCTTTTTCATAGTTTCCTTTTCCTCGTGGGATATATCAGAAAGAGATTGATGAGCTGCGATAATCCTTACTCCTGCACTTCTACCTTTGTTAAATAAATCCTGGATACCTTCAAAAACAAAGTTTTCAAACTCATCTATGCTTAATACCACTTTTGTTTTTTGCATGTTAGCTGATAGATAACCCGTAACATACTGCAGGTCTGAGGCTATCATCTTTCCGAGACTTTTTGCTACTTCTCCAAACAAAAGCTTTGGTAAAACCACGTAAACAACGGCATCGGCAAAAATCAGTTTTTCAAAATTTATATCTGACACATAAGAGTTTAAAAAATCATAGTCAGACATTTTTGCGGTAAAGTTCCTCAAACCCGATATATCCTTTTCTGCCTGCATTCTTTTTTTATCATCGTTGAGCCTTTCATATAGGTTGTATAGGTATGTTTTAGCCTGCTGGTTTTTGGTTTGTCTTATAAGCTCAAGGAGAATTTCGTAATCTATAAGAGTTGCATACCAGTCTCTAAAAGACCATTTTTTGCCTGTTCCTAAAAATGCAGAAACGAAGGCTTTAACGGTTGTTTCTTTAACTTCTTCATAGTAAGAAACGGCTCCTTCCCCTTTTGTAGCCTGCATAATTTTTGCTGTAATAGAAAGCTCATCTCCTGTTTCCAGAGGGTTATAAGAATGGGTTCCGTATCCAGATAAACCAGAATCACTTCCTGTTGCGGCTGCAAGATTTAGAAAGTAAAAAGGTTTATTTAGATAATGGGACAAAGCATATACCAGCCTAAAATTATCTTCATCAAATTTCATATCCAGTTTTATTAAGCTATATCCGTTATATAGAAATTGTGTATCCAGAAGCTTTAGCAAAAGCGTTTTCCCTGCACCAGTAGCACCTAAAACATGAATATGTGTTGACAGGTCTGCATCTGTGATTTTTATAAGGCCAACTTCTCCAAAATTTCCATCCTGTTTTATTTCATACCCTCTGCCAAGGGTAATATAGCCTTTTTCTAAAATATCTGTTTTCATCTTCCACCTCTCAAAAGTCCAAATATTCTGGAAGGTTCTTCTTCTTTTTGCATTCTGGTAAGTGCCAGATTTAGTGTTTTGCTGTCCTTGACTGCGTTTTCTATTAAGAGTTTCTTTAAAATAGATTTTTCAACGGCTATACCTTTTCTTTCCATAGCTCTTACATACCTTTCCACTGCATTGGATATTAGATGGTATGTTTCTGTTCCTCTAATATGGCTTTCTACATCTTTTAGGGAGTAAGAGATATTTGCAGTAGCTTTAGCGGTATATCCTAAAATACTGGTCTGGGTAAATACAGGGACACCTCCGCAGTAAAGCTCTGGCATAGCTTTAGTCTGTGATACATCCAGAAGACATGAACCACATTTAATTTTTTCG
>WFXI01000113.1 GCA_015490675.1 Hydrogenothermaceae bacterium | reverse complement strand
TTTTGCCCTTTCTTTTACCCTCTTGCAGATATCATCTGTTATTGGTCGTCTTGGGATGGATACAGCACTCCTCAGATTTGTTGCAGAATATTCATCACAAGGAAAATGGGAAATAGTAAAAGATATTTATAAAAAAGCTATAAAACTTGTTTTGCCTTTTTCTATAATTATTGCTGTTTTTGTATTTTTTTTATCCCCATATATAGCCGAATTTGTGTTCAGAAAACCACATCTTGAACCATATTTTAAAATAGTTTCCATAGGAATAGTTCCGTTTGTTTTATTATTCATTCATACAGAAAGTTTAAGAGGATTAAAAAAAATAAAAGAGTATATGCTCCTTCAACAGGCAGGTATTTTTATATTAGCTTCAGTTATTCTTAGTTTTTTAACTTTACTGGTAACTAACAATAAACCATCTTATATAAACCAGATACCTATATCAACTTATATCTTTTCTGTATTTGTTGTTTCTGTTATTGCTTTTATTCTGTGGAAAAGGCAAATAACCGCAAAAAGATCTTTTTCTGGAGATCAACAGACAAGGCGACTAACAAAAAAAATGTTGAGCTATTCTACTATTCTTTCTGTCTCTATTCCAATGCTTTTTTCAAGTTCTCTGGCATTGATTATGGGTTGGACTGATACTATAATGTTAGGGATGTTTAGAACAGAAGAGGAAGTGGGGATATATAACGTGGCATTGAGAGTATCAATGATAACCAGTCTTTCGCTGATGGCAATAAATACAATAGCAGCACCAAAGTTTGCTGAATTTTGGGGAAAGAAAGATTTAGAAGGGCTTGCAAAAGTAGCTCAACAATCAACAAAACTAATTTTTTGGACTTCTTTTCCAATCCTGCTTTTGTTCTTGCTTTTCCCAAAACCTATACTTGGTATATTTGGAGAAGAGTTTAAAGCCGGCGCTATAGCTTTGATGATTTTGACTATTGGGCAGTTTGTGAATGCTGCAAGTGGAAGTGTGGGGTATATACTGCAAATGACTGGAAATCAAGTTTACTATCAGAATGTTATTCTGATTGGTAATATAATAAATATACTTATGAATTTTGTACTTATTCCGATATACGGAATTACAGGTGCAGCTATAGCAAGTGCAGTCAGTGTAGTTTATTTGAATATAGCTTTTGGATATAAAGTTAAAAAGGCATTAGGAAAATGGATTATATACTTGCCTTTACGTCTTTAATTTGCAATCTATTTATGGAGGGTAAATTTGAATTATCAACCAATTATTGTAATTGGTATGCATAGATCTGGGACAACATTACTTTCTAGAATTTTAGAAGAATTGGGAATTTTTATGGGTGCAAGAAAAGATTCTAACAATGAGGCTACTTTTTTTCTTAAATTTAACAAATTTATATTTGAACAAGCAGGTGCCTGTTGGGATAATCCCTATAATTACAGATATACAGATGAAGATTTTAAAGAGTTTATGGCAAATTTGGCATGTAGATACCTAAGTAGTGTAAGGAGAATAGAGTTTTTAGGATTTAAAAAATTTTTCAAATATAAATCTGTAGAAAACATAGATTTCCCATGGGGTTGGAAAGATCCAAGAAATTCCTTTACCCTTGATATATGGTTAAAAATTTTTCCTAATGCAAAAATAATACACATTTATCGTAATCCTATTGATGTTGCTGAAAGTTTGAGAAAACGAAGTTTAAACGCAAAAAAAAATTTTAACTGGAATTTAAAGAGTGAAATAAAGTATAAAATATTAAAATATGAATTAGGATATGGTTTTTCTTGGAGAGTTCTTGATATTAAAGAAGGTGTAAATTTATGGGCGGAATATATTGAAAATATAGTGAAACTTCAACAACTTCTAAAATTAAATATTTTTCATATAAAATATGAAGATCTTTTGGAAGATCATGTTAAAGCTATAAAAGGTATTATTGATTTTGTTGAGTTAAAAGATGAAAATATTGATTTAAAATATATAGATATAAATGCAAATAGAAAATTTGCCTTTTTAGAAAATCATGAACTTGTCGAATTTTATAGAGAATTAAAAAACTCAACTAAAAGTGATTTATTGAAAAAGTTGGGATATTTCAATATAGTATAAAGCAATCCAGAGTAAAGTAAATGAAAATTTTATTTTTACCAAGATACTCTAACTTAGGTGCAAGTTCAAGATATAGGATATATCAATATTTGCCATACTTAAAGAAAAATGGGATGGATTTTGATGTAAGTCCACTTTTAGATGATAAGTACCTAGAAGATAAATATAAACATAGAAAAGTAAATAAAAAAATTGTTTTTATGAGTATATTAAAAAGAATATTCACACTATTGTTTAAAGCAAAAAATTATGATTTAGTTTTTATTGAAAAAGAAATAATTCCTTATTTCCCACCAGTTCTTGAATATTATTTATACCTTAAAAAAATTCCATTTATAGTAGACTATGATGATGCCATTTGGCATGAATATGATGAAAATAAAAATAAACTTATAAGATTTTTCTTGAAAAATAAAATAAAAACAGTAATGAAATTAGCTAATTATGTAATAGGAGGAAGTGAATACATAATTAGATATGCAATGTTAGCAAGAGCAAAAAATATAAAAAAAATACCAACAGTTATTGATTTGAATAAATACAAATGCAATAACGAAAATAAAAAATCAAACTCTTTTATTATTGGATGGATAGGTTCTCCAGCTACAAGTAAATATATTTTAGAGTTAAATGATGTTTTAGAAAAATTTACAAATAATTTTGATTCTATTGTACATTTAATTGGTTTTGATGAAAGCTTATCCTCAAAAATCAGTTTTAAATATAAAATAATTAAATGGGATGAAAAAACAGAAGTAAAAGAAATGTGTTTGTTTGATGTGGGAATAATGCCACTTATTAATAATAACTTTGAAAAAGGAAAATGTGGTTTGAAATTGATACAATATATGGGATGTAGGAAACCTGTAATAGCCAGTCCTATAGGAGAAAATAAGTTGATTGTAGAACATGGAATAAATGGGTTTTTAGCTAAGAATAAAGAGGAATGGTATAAGTATCTTCTGTTTTTTTATAAGAATAGATCTAAAATAAATGAGTTCGGAGAAAAGGGATACATGAAAGTAGCAAATATGTATTCCTTAGAAAAAGCGAAAGATGATTTAATAAAAATAATTGAGCTTTGTTTTAGAAATAATAGGAAAACATAAAATATCCTTTTATTTAATCTCGCAGAATATAAAAAATAAAGATTAGATAAAAGAGAAAAAAGTTTATAGGAGAAAATTTAAAACAATGGATAAAAGTAAAGATGCATGGGTTAAATACATATTTAGAACATATTTAGAAAGTGAAGTACACGTTATTTCAAATATTGAAAGTGGGAGTGTCCACCAAAGTGTGTAAAAATAAAAAAAGCCATTATAGGAGGTGGACACCATGGAAAGGAAGTATAACCCAAATGAAGTAAAACAAAAAATAAGAGATTTAATCCAGCAAACATTCCAAGAAGCCCTTGAAGCAGAATTAGTAGAATTCTTAGGATACTACAAATATGAAAGATCAGAAAACGATAACTACAGAAACGGCTATATCCCCAAAACAGTAAAAACAGATATTGGAGAAGTAGAAATAAAAACACCAAGAGATAGAAAAGGAGAGTTTGAGCCTAAAGCAGTTCCAAAAAGAAAAACAATGATAGATGATTTAGAAAGCAAAATAGTAGCCCTATATGCCAAAGAAATGTCAACCAGAGATATACAGGAGCTACTATCAGACATATACGGAATGGACATAAGTCCATCTTTAATCTCCAAAATCACAGACAGACTACTTCCAAAAATAGAAGAATGGCAAAACAGACCATCAGACAGTGTTTATCCAGTAATCTACACAGACAGCACATTTTATAAGGTCAGACAGGAAGGCAAAGTAGCTCAAAAGGCAGTAAACGTAGTTATAGGGATAAATAAAGACGGGTATAAAGAACTACTTGGATTTTGGCTAAGCGAAACAGAAAATGCCTCATATTGGCTAAAAGTATTAAATGATTTAAAAAGCAAGGGGGTAGAGGATGTATTGATATTCAGTGTAGATGGACTGGCATGTATAAGCAAAGCAATAAATAACGTATATCCACAAGCAGACACTCAAAGGTGTATAGTCCATCACGTAAGGAACCCTTTAAAATATGTGCCATGGAAAGAGAGGAAGCAAGTAACAAATGATTTAAAGCTAATATACCAGGCATATACAATAGAGGAAGCTAAAATTAGATTAGATGAGTTTGAGGATAAATGGACAGATAAGTATCTACATATAGGAAGGAGTTGGAAAGAAAACTGGGATGAGTTAATGACCTATTTTGATTATCCAGTAGAGATAAGGAAGCTTTTATACACCAGTAATATAATAGAGAGCGTAAACAGTAACTTAAGGAAGGCTATCGATGGCAAGAGGGTATTCCCGTCTGATGAATCTCTGCTAAAGAGCCTTTATATAGTTGCTGTTGAGCTTGAGAAAAAGTGGTCTAAGAAGCCTATTACAGGTTGGGGTAGGATTTATGGATAGCTTTCTATTTTATTTGAGGGCAGGATTTAGGTATGGTAGAATTTACACAGTTATTTAGACACTCCCACGAAAGTCGTAAATTTTATATAGTTAATTTAACTTTTAAATATTTTTTAAATATCCTAATCA
>WFXI01000112.1 GCA_015490675.1 Hydrogenothermaceae bacterium | reverse complement strand
TAGAACCTCATCTATTAAAAATAGCATTTGATACATTTAAAGAAAAAACTATCTGTGAAAACGCACAGCTGGAGATGATTATTCAGGATGTTATAGCAAAATGTGAGGACTGTAATAAAGAATTTATTATAGAAAA
This sequence comes from Hydrogenothermaceae bacterium, assembly GCA_015490675.1. Lineage (GTDB taxonomy): Bacteria > Aquificota > Aquificia > Aquificales > Hydrogenothermaceae > Hydrogenothermus. Next base: position 3,555 of record WFXI01000112.1, on the reverse strand, counting down.
TAATAGATTTATTTGCCCTAACTGTAAGGGCTATAATTTACAAATTATAGATGGTGAAGATATGTATTTAATGAGTTTAGAACTTAATGTTGACTAATGAATGATTATTCATTAATATAAATTAATAAAATTCTTTAGGATATAGTTATGCATATACCTGATGGATATTTATCACCATTAACATATATACCTACATATGCAGTAGCAATACCTACATTAGCCTATGGAATAAAAAAGTTGAGAGAGACCTTAAATGAAGAAACATATCCGTTTATTTCTACTTTAACAGCTTTATCTTTTTTGGTTATGATGATTAATATACCTATTCCCGGTGGAACAAGTGGACATGCAATAGGGACTGCAGTTTTATCTATTTTATTTAGCCCTTGGGTAGCATTTGTTTCTATTAGTTTAGTGCTTTTGATACAAGCTTTAATTTTTGGAGATGGTGGTATAACCTCATTGGCAGTTAATAGTTTATCCATTGGATTTGCAGGTTCTTTTTCAGCATATTACAGTTATAAATTTTTAAAAAAATTTAATGAAAATTTAGCTTTATTTTTTGGAGGATGGTTTTCTATAGTAGTAGCTTCTTTATTTATTGCCATATTTTTAGGAATTCAGCCTATATTTTTCCACGATGAAGATGGGAAACCTTTATACTTTCCTTTTGACTTATCAATAACTATACCAGCTTTAGTTGGAAGTCATATGCTTTATTTTGGTGTTGTTGAAGGTATATTTACATTAGTTGTAGTTAAGTTTATACAGAAAATAAAAAGTAGCAGAACCGAGGTTAACCTTAATGAAAACTAAAAGGTTAATTATTTTACTCTTGGTTTTGTTTTTACTTATACCTTTAGGATTATTAACAGATGCTCCTGCTTGGGGAGAATGGGATTTATCCTACTATGAGAAAATATTGGGCTTTATTCCTGAAAAAATGAAAACTAATACTATTATTCCAGCAATTCTTCCTGACTATAATCTTGAAAATTTTAGCCCGATAACTTCTTATTATGCTTCTGCAATTTTAGGAACAATTTTAATCTTTGCTTCATTTTATGGTTTATATAAGTTAAAAAGATGAAAGATAAAATTGCCTTAGGTTTATATGTTTTTTGTGTAATTCTTTTAACATCAGTTCATAATATAGAATTTTTTTTAATTTTTATTGTGTTATTATTCATCTTAGCTAACAAAGACTTTTTTAAGATTTTGAAAAAAACCTTAACGGCAATTTTCCTCTTTAATTTCTTTGTATCATTATTTTATATCATATATGCTATTTTCAATACATTACCATGGAAGGATTATTTAATATTAATTAATTTAAGAGTATTTAGCATTACCTTTTTAACATTTTTATTTATTCAAAAGGTAAACTTATTCAAGGCTTTGTCTTTTTCGAAAACTTTAACATTTATTTTAGTTTTATCTTATTCTCAGATACTAACTTTTAAAAAATATCTTCTTGACTTTAAATTAGCACTGAGAAGTAGAATTTTATATAAACCAAATTTAAAAGATAAATATAACTTTACATCAAGTTTGTTTTATTTTTTTCTAAATAAATCAATAAGTAATTCTAAAGAAATATCTCAAGCTATGAAATCACGGGGCTTCTTTAATGATTAAATTAGAGAATATTTTTTTTTCGTATGAAGATAAAGAAGTATTAAAAAATATATCTTTTGAAGTTAATAAAAAAGAGAAAGTTGTTTTACTTGGTATTAATGGAAGTGGCAAATCTACATTACTTAAGATAATAAATGGGCTTTTGTTTCCTCGAAAAGGAAGATATTTGTACAAAAACATAGAGATAAATAAGAAAAGCTTAAGAAATAAAGAATTTAATAAAAAATTTAGAAAAGAAGTTGTATTTTTATTTCAAAATCCAGATAGTATGATTTTTAATCCTACAGTTTATGATGAAATAGCATTTGGATTAAGGCAATTAGAAAATAATAAAAAAGTGATAGATGAAAAAGTTAAATATTGGGCTGAGAAATTAGGTATATACAAATATTTAAATGAACCTCCTTTTAATTTAAGTGGTGGAGAAAAACAAAAGTTATGTTTAGCTTCATTATTAATTTTAGAACCAGAGGTTTTACTTTTAGATGAGCCTACAGCAAATTTAGACCCTAAATCTACAGGGTGGCTTATAGATTTTTTATATGAACTTGATTTAACTACAATAATAACAACACATAATTTAAGTTTATCTTTAGAATTAGGAGATAGGGGGATTGTTTTATCTGAAACTCACCAGATAATTTATGATGGTAATTTAGAAAATTTTATTAAGGATATTGAAATGCTAAAACAAGCTGGACTGGTGCATATACATAGGCACAAACACGGTAAGGTTGAGCATAGACATTATCATACACATGATTTTTAAATTTAAAGTTTAGAGCAAAATTTGGAGAGGTAGAAACATGATATTTAATAAAGATTTTAATGATATTAATTATGAGGATATAAAGAACTTAATTGACAAGAAAATTTCTGAAAGTAAATATCTAGATTTTAAATCTAATTTGCATTTGTCAAAGGATAGTGAAAAAAAGGAGTTCTTATCAGATATAATATCATTTGCTAATGCTGAAGGAGGATATATTATTTATGGAATCATAGAAGAAAACGGTACACCTATCGAAGTACAAGGTATACTTATAGAAAATTTAGAGAAACTTTTTTTACAAATAGAACAAATAATCAGAAGTGGAATTGAGCCGATTATTAAGGGTATTAATAATGAAGAAATTTCTTTCAAAGAGATAAAAATAAATAATGATGAAAATAAGTATATTATTTTAATAAAGATTCCAAAAAGTATTTTTTCTCCACATAGGGTTAAAACTTCTGGAAAATTTTTCAGGAGGGGAGAAAAAGGAAAATATGAAATGTCATATGAAGAGTTGAAAATGGCTTTTTTAAGGAATTATGATGTATTAGACGTAGATAAAAAACTTTTTAAGGAATTTCTAAAAGATTTTGCGACGAATAAAATGCAAAATTTAAAAGATATAAGTTTTTCTAACTTTTATTTAGAGGAAATTTTAAATTTTGAACAGCTTATCTATAAATGGAGACAAGCAGAGTTTTCCTTTATTAATGAAAACTTAGAAACAGAAAAAATAAAACTACTAAATTTAATCGAAGAACTTTTATCAATCACTTCTTTAAATACTTTTCCTAAATCTACTTCTACAGGTAAGCAAATTTTTGGTATACCTGGAGAGTGGAAACATCAGAATAGAGAAAGATATTATCAATTAATAGAAACATTAAATAATTTAGTAGAAATGATATATGATGCACATCAAAATTTTGTTAAATTAGGAAGAAAAATATTAAAAATATAAATATTATGATAAATAAAAAACATCTTAAAATTCATCTTACAGGTGCTGTTCAAGGAGTAGGTTTTAGACCTTTTGTTTATAATCTTGCTAAAAAATTAAATTTGACTGGTTATGTGATAAACGATACTCATGGAGTAATTATAGAAGTAGAAGGAGACGAAGAAAACATAAATCAGTTTTT
>WFXI01000111.1 GCA_015490675.1 Hydrogenothermaceae bacterium | reverse complement strand
TTGAGGTGTATTACTACTTTAAAAACCATCAAGGCTCAACAGTAGGACTCATAGACGGAGAAGGCAAAATAGTAAACATATACGACTACTGGCCAGACGGTAATATAAGATATATGGACGAGAAAATAAACCAACCCTTCCGCTATACGGGGGCTTATCATGATGACGAAGTGAATCTCTACTATTTGAGGGCGAGGTATTATTCACCAGTTTTAAGAAGATTTTTACAACGTGATCCCATTCTTTTTGAAGGTGGGATAAACCTTTACTCTTACACGGGGTGTGATTTTGTGAATTATGGGGATTGGGAAGGTCTTTATGGAACACAAAGCTGCGAGTATTATAAACTTCTGTGCAGATACACAGGGGATATTTACAGTTGTTATATTGCAAAGCCAACGTGCGAATTTATCAGAAGGAAAAATCCTGATGGAAAGTGGACTAAATGTGTTAGAGCGTGCTTACAGGAAAGGAGAGAACAAACTAGATATATGTCCCTACTCCCGCTGATAGATATTCCATTGAGGATATTTGTTGATCATCCTCTATGTTTTTCTTTATGTTTAAAAAACCCCGATAATCCATTAAACCCTTTTTGTAACGAAGGTTTGCCAGACTATGATATTTCCCCAGATATTAGCATACCACCAGGAATAGATCCATTTTTGTAAATTAAACAATGATGAAAAAAGTCGTTTCCAATTTTACGCACATTTTAATAATAGTGTTAGGATTTTTGGGTACTTTTATTAATATTGGGTCATATTGGGAACCTATGATTGTCGGAATAATTGCCGCCTATGAAATATTCATCCTAATCTTGAGTTTTAGACTAAATAGGCTTGATAACTTTATTATCCTTTGGAGACTTTTCCTTGGTATTTTGTTATTTTTCCCTATGTTGCCATTGGCAATAATAATGCCTGAATATTACTGCGCTATATTTATAAACAACCTTTTTCAATTTCAGTCTTTAATTGTTTTTGAAAGTCTTGCCCTGCTTTTTTGGTTATTGGTTGTTTTTAACTATTTAAATGCCAGGAACTTCAAATTCAAATTTTATTTAAGCTCTTACATAATAACGATAGTAATACTTCTTTTATACTGGAACATAAATAATGTGTACATAAAATTTGGAAAATCTGTAGCATATTTAGTTTGGATTATAATTTTTATCATAGAATTTAGTAGCTCAATACATTCAAGAAAGAAGGGTGGGGAAGCGAAGCTGAGGATATGAACAAGTATTTCAAAATTGATGGTAAAAGTATTCGCCACCCCGGAGCCCGTTACCACTCATCGGTACCGAGATGTCTTTTAAAACGCGACTCTATCATTTTTGAAGGTGGGATAAACCTTTACTCTTACACGGGGTGTGATTTTGTGAATTATGGGGATTGGGAGGGGTTATGGAGTGTTGACATTCAAGTTGGTTTAGGTTTTTCAGTTATTCTGAGAGTTGGTTATACAGATGGACATTCTTTCATAGAAGTAAAAGGAGGTTTTGGATTTGGGGGTGGAATTATGATTGATCCATGGGGGAGACCAACATTTAGTAATCCTGAAGAACCCTTAGGCAGAGAGTTTTGTGGTGGTTTTGGATTAGAAGGATCAGTATATGTTGGACCACTTGTACCTATTGGTGCTGGCTATTATGGCTACTTTCAATATGAAGAACCAGACACAGGATATTTTTGCGATGAACCAATAATTAGAAGAGAACCGGCTGTTCAACCAAAGCTGAGAATTAGACTTGGTTTGGGTGGATTCATAAGTATAGGAGGTGCTTATATTGCTTTTTAACGGTAAACTTAATCCGTTTATAAGTATTTTTGCTTTTCTTTTATTTATAACCATTTTAACTTATAATACATACCTATACTATGTATCATATATTGAAGCTTGTTCCTTGTCCTCACCGTGTTGGTTGATTGTATTTTCAGTTTCTGAAAACTGGAAAGGTGTGGGTTTTGTGGGATACTGTGCTAATTATTTAATGTTAAAGACACTTGAAGTATATATAAAAGATTGTACTATTCAAACAGATCATTCTGTGGTTGTAAATATAATGTTGGTTTTCGGTTTGTTTTATATTTTATATATAGGAGTAAAAGCGTTTAAAGAAATAATGGTTGGGTGGGGCATTGATTAAAAAATTCGTAGGAATTAGTTTAGTTTTGTTTTCGGTAGCAATTTTATATATGTCATATACAGGGAAATTATTAAATCAACTTATACTTGCATTTATAGGAGGTTTGTTATTACTTGATATATATATAGTTCAAAGAAATTTTAACGTGCCTGAAATAAGATATAGGTTTCCACTTTATTTTATAATCTTCATATTCGCAATATTTATTTCTTATTTACTAATTAAAATAAGGACACTAACCGGAGAAAACCTTATGCATTTGAGTGATATCAGACTTTCATTTATTATTCTTATAGCATCAATATTTCTGGTTTATCTTATAAGTATAGTTTACTATAATAAAGTTTTAAAGTAAAAATTTAAGCTTAATAGTTTCTATTGTTTACCCCATGTTTACTTGAGGATGTCAACTTTTTAGGCGTCCATCAGGAAAATACCCAAGGTGCACTGAGAAAACCAAAAGAACCTAAGATATACTCTTAGATATATGGATGAAAGAATAAACCAACCCTTCCGCTATACGGGGGCTTATCATGATGACGAAGTGAATCTCTACTATTTGAGGGCAAGGTATTATTCACCAGTTTTAAGAA
>WFXI01000110.1 GCA_015490675.1 Hydrogenothermaceae bacterium | reverse complement strand
TATAAATACCCCTGCAGTTGTATGGGGAACATATATATAACACATTCCTTCCTGAATACCTGACTCAGCAACAATTTCTTTAATTTCTGCTGTTATATCTTCAAAATGTGTTCTTTTTTGAGTGTAAACTTCTAGGTATCTTATCAATTTTGCTTTCCCCTATTTTGTTATAATCTTCTTTAATTATACAAAAACAACGGGGGAAAATATGAATTTTATAAAAATTTCTTTATTAAGTTTAATGATTACATTTTTTGCAAATGCATCAGAAATTATCGTAAAAGAAAGTAGATTTTCTGGTGAAGAAACTGTAAATATGATTAAAACAATCATAAAAAATAAAGGTCTTAAAATTTTTAAAGTCATAGACCATCAAAAAGAAGCTAAAAATGTAGGTTTAAAATTACAATTTGAGACATTAATAATATTTGGAAACCCAAAAGTTGGAACTAAGTTTATGCAAGAAAATCCACTGGTAGGTTTAGAACTACCCTTAAAAATATTAGTTTTTGAAAAAAATCAAAAGACTTTTATAGCTTACAAAGATCCTAAATATATGATAGACACTTATAAGTTAGAAAAGTATAAAGGCATACTTAATAAAATCTCAAAAAATCTTAATAAATTAACAAACAAGTTTTCAAAGTAAATTAAGGATAAACTATAGATAAATCTTTCAATACATAAGTTTCTTTAAATCCAGCAATTATGTTGAAGTTTTGAACTGCTTGAGATGAAGCTCCTTTTGCAAGGTTATCTATTGCTGAAATAATAACTGCCATATTTGTTCTTTCGTCTTTTTCTACAAAAATATCACAGTAATTACTTCCTACTACATTTTTGATTTGAGGAGGATTTTCAAAAAGTCTTATAAATGGTTCATTTTTATAAGTTTCATAGTATAAAGATTTTAGTTCTTCTTTTGTTAAATCAGTTTCAAAAGAAACATTTGAAATCATACCTCTAGATACTGGAAGTATATGAGGGGTAAATCTAACTTTAATTTCCTGTCCTGTTATTTGTTTTATCTGGTCTTCCATTTCTGGAATATGTCTGTGGTTTAAAGGTGAATATGCATAAGAATTTCCAAACGCTTCAGGATAATGAAATTGTTGTTTTAAACCTCTTCCTGCTCCAGATATTCCTGACAAAGCGTTTACAACAATATTACCCTTTACTATTTTACTTTTAAGTGAAGGGTAAAGTGCAAGAAGTGTCGCTGTTGGATAGCATCCAGGATTTGCTATCAGATTGGCATTTTTTATTTTTTCTCTATGTATCTCAGGAAGCCCGTAAACTGCTTTCTCTAATAAGTTTGTATATTTATGCTCAAATTTGTAGAAAATTGGATACTGGGAAGGGTCTTTTATTCTATAAGCTGCAGACAAATCAATTACTTTTTTATTATTGTCTATTAACTGTTTTGCTAATTCTAAAGATGGTTCGTGGGGAAGGCAAAGAAAGTAAAAATCTGATGAATTTTGGTCTAATTCACTGACAAATTTTAAGTTTTCAAATTTGCTTCCAATAAAAAAAGGGAAAACCTCTTTTAAGGCTTTCCCTTCGTATTGTCTAGATGATATTTGAACTATTTCAACTTCTTTGTAGTTTAAGAGTATACGTAAAAGCTCAACTCCTGTATATCCAGAAGCTCCAGCAATAGATACTTTAATTGACATAAATTAACGCTTAGACCATCTGTATTTAGCTCTAGCACCCATTTGTGCGTATTTCTTACGCTCTTTAACTCTTGCGTCTCTAGTCATTAATCCAGCCTGTTTTAATGTAGGCCTAAATTCTGGGTTATATTCAACAAGTGCCTTCGCTATTCCATACATTAATGCTTCTGCCTGAGCAGGTTTTCCACTGCCTTTTACAGTTGCATATACATTAAATTTTCCTAAAGTTTCAGTGATAACAAAAGGTCTATTTATTTTAGCGAGTAAAATATCTCTTTCAAAGTAATCTTTTGCTTCCCACTCTTTTCCTGATGCACTTTTTACTACTATTTTTCCTTCACCACCAGGAATTATCCAAACTCTAGCTACTGCTTCTTTTCTTCTTCCTGTTCCGTATTTTGCAGTTTTAGGGTCTACTTTTATTGTTTTAGCTCCCAAATTATTTACCTCCTAGTGTTAAAAGTTTTTCCACATAGACACACATTGGTCTACTGGTTTAGGATTGTGAGATTGGTGTTTGTGCTCTGTTCCTGTGTAAACTTTGAGTCTTTTCATAAATCTTTTTTGAAGTTTATTTTTAGGAAGCATTCTTTCTACAGCAAGTCTAATAACTTCTTCTGGCTTGTGTTCTAACATCCATTGTAAAGTTCTAACCTTTAATCCACCTGGTCTGTTTGTATGTTTTTGGTAAAGTTTATCTGTTAATTTTTTACCTGTAACTTTTATTTTGTCTGCATTTAAAACTATTACATAATCGCCTACATCCATATCAGGTTGGAAGTAAGGCTTATGTTTTCCTCTTAAGATATTTGCTATTAAAGTTGCAAGTCTTCCTAAAGTTTTTCCTGAAGCATCAACAACATACCACTCTCTTTTAATTTCCTCTGGTTTTGGGCGATAAGTTTTCATATACCAGCACTCCTTCCTTGTTTTTGCAGTATTACAGAAAGAATATTATCTTATATTTAAAGATTTATGTCAAATTTTGCTAGGACAACTTACTTAAGGCTTCTTTTATACGGTTAATTCCCTCTTTTATGTTTTCCATAGATGTTGCATAAGACATTCTTATATATCCTTCTGCACCAAAAGCAGACCCAGGAACAACTGCAACCTTTGCTTCTTCAAGTAGATAACTTGCAAAATCTATATCGTTTTTTATACCTCCTTTTATATAACTTGATATGTTAGGAAATACATAAAATGCTCCCTCTGGCTTTATACATTTAACTCCATCTATACTGTTTAACTCTTTGACTATATAATCTCTTCTTTTTCTAAATTCCTCTCTCATCATTGCAGGGAATTTACCTTTGTCTTTTAATGCTTCAAGGGCTCCATATTGAGCAAATGAAGTTGGATTTGAAACAGTTTGCCCTTGCATTGTTGCTATTGCTTTTGCATACTCTTCTGGACAGGCTACCCATCCAAGTCTCCATCCTGTCATTGAATAGGATTTAGAAAAAGCTCCAACTGTAAAGGTTATATTTTTTACATCTTCACCTAAAGAGGCTATTGAAATATGCTCTTCATCGTAAGAAAATTCTTCATAACACTCATCTGAAATTATTAAAATATTGTTTGCTACACAAAATTCTGCTATTTTTTCTAGTTCCTTTTTAGGAATAACTGCTCCAGTTGGATTTGATGGTGTATTTATAACAACTGCTTTTGTATTTTCTGATAAATTTTCCTCTAATATATCAACTGTTAAAACAAATCTATTTTCTTCACTCATCATAGGTGTTACAGGAATACCATCACAGAGCTTTATTTGTTCTGTATAAGAAACCCAGTAAGGTGCAGGGACAATTACTTCGTCTCCTGGATTTAATATGACTGAAAATATTTCATAAAGTCCCATTTTTGCTCCAGGAGTAATAACAACTTCTGAAGGTTTATAATCAATTTTATTTTGTTCTTTTAATTTTTTTGCTACTCCTTCCCTTAATTCTGGAATTCCTGCAGAAGGTGTATATTTTGTTTTTCCTTCTTGTAGTGCTTTGATAGCACCTTCTTTCACAAAATCTGGTGTATCAAAATCTGGCTCTCCTGCCCCAAATCCAATTACATCTATACCTTGTTTCCTCATTTCATTGGCTTTTGCTGTGATTACAAGGGTAGCAGACGGTTTAACTTTTTGTATTCTTTTAGATAGTTGCATTTACTACCTCATAAATT
>WFXI01000109.1 GCA_015490675.1 Hydrogenothermaceae bacterium | reverse complement strand
ATTGAAGCAGGAACTACAATACCTCTATTAACCATAACACTTCTAAGCCAAGTAATTATCATTTCTCTGGCAACAATTAGAAAAACAACAATAGAAGAAATAAAATGTTTTTCTACAAATACAGCAAGGGCTGAAATTGTAAATATTTTATCTACAGCTGGGTCTAAGAGTTCACCGTGTTTTGTTACACTCTTTAATTTTCTTGCAATAATTCCATCTAACCAATCTGAGATTATAACAAGTAAAACTATTAAACCTGATAAGATATACCAGTTATTTAGAACAGAGATTATTAAAACAGGAGTAAGAAAAAGACGGGAAAGGGTAAGAAAGTCCGCAATCCCTAATTTCAATTGATATTATCACCTTTTTTCTTTCTTCTAAGGTAAGGAGGAAACTCTAAATCTGGATAAATTTCTTCATCTATAGGAGGTTTTTTGATAATTTTTTCTTCTTTCTCTTCAGGTTCCTCAGAGATTAGTCTTCTACTAATAGGTCTTTTTGTTGTTGTTTGTTTTCTAGGTTGGTCTTTTTCACTTTCAAATTCTGTAGCAACAACTATTAATCTTATTTCATCTTCTGCCTCATTATCTATAGTTGCTCCAAATATAATTTGACATTCTTCGTGGGCAGCCTCTTTTATTTGAGAAATAGCCTCATTTAATTCCATATATGAAAGTTCAGGACTCATTTCAACATTAACAAGAAGTCTTTTAGCACCTTTGATAGATGTTCCTTCAAGTAATGGAGAAGTTGTAGCATCTTTAACTGCATTTTCAATTTTGCTTTTTCCTGTTCCACTTCCTATTCCAATTAATGCTTTTCCGCCACCTTCCATAATTGTTTTTACATCTGCAAAATCAACATTAACAAGCCCTGGTTTGTAAATTATATCTGTAATTCCTCTTACAGCCCTGTATAAAATATCATCAACAAGTTTAAAGGTTTCCATAATGGAAAGTTCACTACTTGCAATTTCAGTTAATCTCTCATTATTAATTACAAGGTAGGTATCAACTACATCTTTAAGTTTATTTAAACCACTTTCAGCAATTCTTTTTCTCAAAGGTCCTTCAAAATTGAATGGTAAAGAAACAACAGCCACAGTTAAAATACCAAGTTCTTTAGCTGCCTGTGCAATTACAGGAGAAGCCCCTGTTCCTGTTCCTCCTCCAAGACCTGCAGCAATAAACACCATATCTGCCCCGTCCATAGCTTCTTTTATCTTGTCTAGATTTTCTTTAGCAGCTGCTTCACCTATTTCAGGCTTTGCACCAGCACCAAGTCCTCTTGTGATGTTTTCTCCAATATGAATCTTATTAGGAACAGGTAACATATTAAGATGTTGTAAATCTGTATTTACAATGTAAAGCTCAACATCATTTAGTCCTTCCTGATACATTCTGGCAACAGCATTACTTCCACCACCACCAATACCAAAAACTTTTATTTTTGAAGGGCTTTTTGCATCTAAATTTAAATTTTCCATTATTTATAACCTCTTTAAGTCCTGTTAAAAGATACTTTTAATTTTATCAAGAATTCTCTTTATAAATCCACTAAAATCATTATTTTGTGGTTCTGCTATATCTAATTCTTTATGTCTAAATGAGTCTTTCTTAAATAACATTATTCCAACAGCTGTTACGTATTGAGGAGCATTTATTTTGTCGCTAAATCCTTTATACTTTGTTGGTTTTCCAATCCTAACATCTCTTTTAAAAATGTTATAAGCTAAATCTTTTATATGTGGTGTATTTGCAACTCCTCCAGTTAAAACAATACCTCCATTTATTTTCTCAAAAATTTGAGCTCTTTCTAAGTCTTCTCTTACTAAAGTTAATATTTGTTCTAATCTAGCTTCTATAGTATCAACTAATTCATAGTGAGAAATATAAATAGGTTGGTCACTTCCTATTGGATATACTTCTATTTCTTGTTCATTTTCTAATGCTTCTAAAGTCGCAATTCCATACTCTATTTTTATTTTTTCTGCATCTTTTCTAGGTATTTTAAACCTGTGGGATATGTCTAAAGTTATATTGTTACCACCTACCGGTAATGCTTTTGTGTATTCAAAATTATTTGGCCCTACTACTGTGTAATCTGTAGTACCACCTCCTATATCAATTAGAAGAACTCCCATCTCTTTTTCTTCATCGAAAATAGTTGAGTAAGTAGAAGCAATAGGATTAGCAACAAAATCAGCAACTTTAACACCTGCCATTTCAATAACTCTTTTTAAATTTGAATAAGTATTTAGTTTAGTCAGGATAAGATGAAATTCTCCTTCTAGTTTTGAAGCTAAGCAGTTTACAGGTTCAACAACTTCATTTTCATCATCTAATATAAATCTTTTTGGGATTATATGAATTAATTTAAGGTTATCTTCTTCTATTTTTTCTTTAACTTTTTGAGAAAGTGTAGAGATATCAAAGTCTGTTATATCTTTTTGGGTAGTTCCAAAACTTAGAAAATCTGCTTCATTCCTAAATTCAATATGAGGACCACCTAAATTTGCTATAACACTTGAAATTTTTACGCCTGATGAATTAGATGCCTGAATAACAGCTTCTTTTATACTTCTAATAACATCATTAGGATTAGAGATTAAACCTTTGTCTATACCTTTTGTTTGAGCCTCACCATAACCAATAATTGTTAAATCCCCAAGTTCGTCAATATCCCCCACTAAAGCTACAGTTTTTGATGTCCCTACATCTAAAGCTACAATTACATTATTTGTTTTCATTTCCTATCTCCTTGATACTACCATTGAGTCAAAACTAAAATCTATATACTTATATTGATTTATATCTACCTTTTTCGCAAAAATTTCAAATTTTTCAAGGGAATCTTTATAGTTTATAAAATCAAATACAAATATTTTATCATCCTCTGTTATGCAAGATATCTTTCTATTATCTACTATAAACTTTTTAGGTTGTTTATAAAGAGTTGATACCTTATTATAAATTTTCATCAAAGCTTGTATTTGTTTCGGATTTATTTTGCTATTTTTATAGATAATAACAGGATAATTTTTATTGCTTTCAAGATTATAATACTTTAAGATAAAGCCTTCATCATCAATTATATATTTACCTTTTTTTGTTTTTAGAATAGCAAAAGGTTCTCTTTCTAAAACAATTAACCTAACTTCATTCACAAAAAGTCTTTGGATTTCTATATTTTTTATAAAAGGAAATTCTTCTTTCATTTTATTTTCTATTTCATCTTCATTTAGGAAAAACCAGTTTTGGTCTTTGAATATATTAATTACATCATTTTTAGTAAGTCTATCTGTCCCTTTAACTTTTACAACTTTTATTTGGATAAGTTCTCTTACCTGCGGAGTTTTGGCAAGTTGTACACCAAGCAAAGAGCATACTATCAAGAATAAAATTCCTATTATATATTTTTTCTTTTTATTCATTTAAAGCTCCAAGTAAAATTTCTTCAACTAAATCCTCAAAAGTATACCCTGCTGCTTTTGCAGATTTAGGGAGTAGGCTATGCTCTGTCATACCGGGAATTGTGTTTATTTCTAATAAATAAGGTATATTATCCTCAGATAAAATAAAATCAATTCTAACAGCACCTTTACACTCTAAAATTTCATATGCCTTTTTTGCATAGACTTTAATTTTTTCTTCAACTACAAATGGTAAATTGGCAGGACAGATATACTCAGTTTGATTAGAGAAATATTTATTTTTGTAGTCATAAAATCCTTCTTTAACTTTTATTTCTATAATAGGTAAAACTTGCCCATTTAGAATACTAACTGTTAGCTCTCTACCCTTTATATATTCCTCAATCAAAATGTTACTATAATTTTTTAAATCTTCTAATGCATCATTAAGTTGATTTTTATTAAAAACTATATGAACTCCTATTGATGAACCCTCTTCTGAGGGTTTTAAAACTACAGGAAATTTTATATTTTCTAAGGAAAAATTCTTTGGAACAGGAATAGAATAATTTCTAAGTATATCTTTAGTTAATCTTTTATCCATACATACTGCACTTGTTTTTGAGTTTGAACCTGTATATCTAATATTTAAAAATTCTAAAATAGCCTGTATTTGACCGTCTTCACCACCTTTTCCATGTAAGGCTATAAAAGCCACATCTGGTTTGTAGTTTGAAATATCACTTATAAATTTTTCTTTTTCTATTGGGTCAAAAACTTGATATTTATAGCCTAATTTCTTTAAGGCACTTTCTATAGCTTTACCTGTTTTTATAGAAATTTCCCTTTCTGAAGAGCTACCTCCATATAAAAGAGCAACTTTTAGATTTTCCTTATTCAATTATTTTTACTTCCCTCTCAAGATTTATTTTAAACTCTTCTTTTACTTTTTCTTCGGCAAGCTCTAAAAGCTTCTTTAAGTCTTTATATTTTCCATTTCCATAATTTACCAAAAAGTTTGCGTGTTTTTGTGAAAACCCAATATCTCCAACTCTTTTACCTTTAAAGCCTGCTTTTTCTAGTAAGTATCCTGCATATGTTCCTTCTGGATTTTTGTATGTTGAACCTGTCGTAGGTAAATCTAGAGGTTGTTTTTTATTTCTATCTAGAAGATGTTTTTTTATTATTTGAGGAATATTTTTATTTGATTTTTTTAACTTTAAAATAGCTTTGTAAACAAAACCTTCTTCTTGAAATTGGGTATATCTGTAGGAATAATTAATTTCATTTTTTTTAGAGACTATCAATTTCCCTTCTTTATTTATCCAATAAACTTCTTCTATAATATCAAAAATTTCACTTCCATATGCCCCTGCATTCATAGCCACTGCACCACCTATTGATGCAGGAATACCAGATAAACTTTCAAATCCTTCTAGATTGTACCTTTTAACAAGATTTACTAATGTTTTAAAACTAACTCCAGCATCAGCTTCTATGTAAAAATACTCATTATTTTCTGTTATATGTAGATTTTTTAAAAATTTAGTAGAAACAAAAATATAGTCTAATTCTCCATCTTTGAAAATTAAATTGCTTCCTATTCCAATAGGAATTAACTTCTTTTCTGTATCTTGGGATAAATTTATTATGTATTTGATATCTTCAATATTTTCTGGGAAAAATAATCTTTTTGCTTTACCTCCAACTTTAAGGGTAGAAAAGTTAGATAGATTTATGTTTTCTTCAATTTTCATTTTCTAAAATATATCTGGAAATTTTTTCTAATTCTTCAAGTTTATGTTTAATTACATCAAAGATTATTTCTTCATCTACTCCCCAATATTCGTGAGTTATTATATCTCTTAACCCAGCTATTTTTTTCCATTCGTATGGATATTTATTTCTTATTTCTATAGGTATATTTTTTACGGCTTCTCCAATTATTTCAAGGCTTTTTAATACAGCATAAAAAACCATATCATTTTCTTCAAAGTCTTTTGGACAATGTATATTTTTGGTAAATCTGTAAATTCTTTCAATTTCTTCTAGAATGTCTTCCAAAGAAATTCTATAGTCTCTCTTAGACACTAATTGCCTCTTTGTAAATATACTTTCTCAACCTAGGTTTTACTGCTTCTTTTAGAATTAGGTCAACCTTATTGTTCAGTAAATTTTCTAAATAAAATTTTAAATCCATATAATTGTCAAAGTTTTTTTTATCTTTTTCAAATTCTACCAGTATATCTATATCACTTTTTTTAGTTTGTTCATTTCTCGAGTAAGAGCCAAATATATATAAGCTTTTTACACCATATCTTTTTTTTATTTCAGGCATACTTTTTCTAAGTAAATTTCGTATATGCTCTAAATCTTTCATATTTTTATTTGTTCAAAAATTTTTTCTTCTGAATTTAGTATAGCAAGTTTTTGGAGTTTTTTGGGGTTTATATTCTCTTTTAAAAAATTTTCCAGTGTATTTGGGAGTTTATCTATATCTTTTTCAAGGAGAATTTTACAAAGGCCCATTTCTTCTAACCACTTTACATTGTAGTATTGATGATTTGATGCAGCATAAGGAAAGGGAATGAATATAGCCTTCTTACCAAATGCTAAAATTTCATTAACTGTTGCAGAACCTGCTCTAGATATAACTACATCACAGGCTTTGTATAACAATCCCATATCATCAAAATACTCATACTTAATAATATTTTCTTGCATTTGATAGTCCTTGACTTTGTGTTTCCCTTCTATGTGAATAAACAATAAATCTTTAAACTGTTTAGCTAAGTCTGGAACTATAGAGTTTATTTTTTTAGCTCCCTGACTGCCCCCAAAAATTAAAATAATATTTTTATCTTCTGGTAATCCTAAAATTTGCCTTGCTTTTTTTTGCGTTAAATTTAATCTTTCCTTTATTTTCTTTCTCAAAGGTAATCCTGTTAGATATGTTTTCCCTTGAGGAAAATACTTTTTTGTTATTTCAAAAGTTATGAATATTTTTTTTGCAAAAAATGAAAGTAGATTATTTGTATAAGAAGGAATAGAATTTTGCTCGTGTATATAAAGGTTTGTTTTTGAAAAAAAACTTGCAATACCTAGAGGAACACTTGTGTATCCTCCAAAACATATTACAAAATCAGGTTTTTCTTTTTTTAAAAATCTGTAAATGCTAAACGATGCTTTAAGAAGAGAAAAAATACCCTTAATTTTATTAACAAATCCTTTTACTCTAACTGCTCTTAAATCAAATAAATAAATTTCATCTGCCAGAAATTTCTTTTTACCTTCTATTCCATTTTTTGTTCCAACATAATAAATTTTATAGCCTTTATCTTTTAAAAATTCAGCTATTGCTAAAGCAGGATAAAAATGACCGCCAGTTCCTCCACCTGCAATAAAAACTTTTTTCAATTTAATCCTCTAAAAAAGGTGATTTTACAGGTTCTTTTGAAACTCTAAGCAACAGTCCTGCACAATACATTGTTACTAAAAATGAAGAACCTCCATAGCTTATAAATGGCAATGTAAATCCTGTTGGAGGAAATGCTCCAACATTTACCATCATATGAAAAAGTGCTTGCAGTGTTATATAAAATGTAATTCCAACACCAATAGTTTGGGTAAATATATCTTGCCTATTTAAAGAAATTTGAATTCCTCTCCAAAGAATTAAGAGAAAAATAATAACTATAGAAACTGCCCCTATAAATCCTAGCTCTTCTCCTATTAATGCGAAAATATAATCTGTGTGAATTTCTGGCAAAAATTTTAATTTTTGAACACCTGCCCCAATACCTTCTCCAAAAATTCCACCTTTTGCAAACGCACCTAATGCTTGTAAGACTTGTTTGGAGCTTGCATTAAAAGGATCTATAAATGTTTCTATTCTACTCCTTGCATAGTCAGAAAAATAAATAGCAACTCCAAAAATAGGTAAACTGGCTAAAAAAGGCAAAAATGTGTATCTAAAGGGAAGATAAGAAGAAGATATTATCAGAAATCCTAAAACAAATAAGAAGAATGCTCCTCCTTTATGTGGCTCTATTAATATTAAAAAAGACATAAGTCCAACTACAGAATAAAGGGCTAAAACCTTCTGCCAGTCTTTTGTTTCAAAATCTT
>WFXI01000108.1 GCA_015490675.1 Hydrogenothermaceae bacterium | reverse complement strand
TTTTTCCAGCGGGAACTAGACACTGGTTTGAATTAGATGAAAATAGAAAAATTAAATGTATTAGGGTATTTAAAACTCCTGCAGGTTGGGAAGCTATTTATGATGAAAACTGTACAGCTACAATGGAAGATTAGGGAAGTAACTTTTGATTAACAAATTTTATATACAATGGAGGTGTTAAGAGAGCCAACAGGAGGAAAATTTTTGTGAAGAATAAAATATTTGTTTTTCTTATAGTTTTAGGATTAAGTTTTTATATTTCTACTGCGAAGGAGGATTATAGAGAGATTCAAAATTTAATTCAACAGGTTAAAAAAGCTCCTCCTTCAGAAAAATATATGTATATGAATAAGCTAAAAATGAAACTTCAAGAGTATTCTGCAGAAGAAAGACAACTACTTATTAGGTCTGTTTCTCAGCAACTAAAAGAACATAAGAGTGAAAAATATGAACATACTAAGACTTATGAGAAAGAAAAAGTGCAAGAGCATAGAAGAGAATATGAAGAACACAATAATGAGTATATGGAAAAATCTATGGAAAGAGAACATGAAATAGAGGAAAGAAAGCAAGAGTTTCAAGAAAAGACCAATTTTAGATATCAAGAAAGAGAAGAAAGGATGTATGAAATAGAAGAAGAAAATGAAATATTTTATGAAAACCGTTCCAATAATTTTACAGATAATGAGACATCACATAATATAGATAATTCCTTAGATAGAAATTATGAAATGGATAGAGAAGATAGAGAAATGGAGGATAGATAATAAAACTTTCACATTAAATGGAGGAATTAGTGGGAATAAGCAAAAAGGTTATAGGATTTTTATTTTTATTTGCTTTTAACTACTCTTTTGCTTTTGTTGATAATGATTTAGATGGAGTCGATGATTCTATAGATAAATGTCCTAATACACCTTTTGACCAGATAGTCGGTCAAGATGGATGTCCTATAAAAAAATTAGATTTAAGCATACAAAAAAGGAAAAATTGGAGATTTTATTTTAAGACAGGAATAGGATATAACAAAGATAGTTCCACAGAGTCCTTATTTTCGGCATTGTCTTTAGCTTATGCATATAAAGGCTTTTATACTTCTTGGTCTTCTAATTACTATTTATATGATAATGTCTTAAATACAACTGGATTAGGAGATAGCTTTTTTTATATAAGTTATTCGTGGTTTTTAATAAATAATATTTATTTCACAGCTGGGCTAAATACTAAAGTTCCCACAGGGAATAATAAATTTAGTGATGGATATTTTGATTTTAGTCCTTCAGTAAACTTTGATTATATAAGAGGAAAAGATGATTACTTTATGTTTTACAGCCATACATTTAAAGGTAATCCAGATTTAAAAGATACAGATTCTTTTTCTATAGGTGCAGGATATCAATTAACTAAAAATTTTTATAGTAGTTTATCATTTGATGGTGTTTCGTCTTCTATCACTGGAGATTTTAGATATCAAATTAGCTACTTTGGATTATATAACTTTAGTAGAGAATATTATTCAACTTTAAGTTATAGTTATGGGTTAAATAATATAGCAGTAGACCATTCTATATTTATAAAATTTGGAGTTAGATTTTAGAAATGAAGCCTAAGATTTTGCTTGTTGAAGATGACACAGTTTTAGCAGAATCTTTAGCTAAATTTTTAAGCCTTCATGGATATGATGTTGATATTGCAAAAAGTTATTACGAAGCAGGTGATAAAACATATGAAAATAAATATGACTTATATATATTTGATATAAATCTGAGAGATGGAAGTGGTATAGAACTACTAGAAGATTTAAGGTTTGCGGAAGATAATACTCCTACAATCTTTATTAGTGCTTTAAGGGATACTCAAACTGTTGTAAGAGGATTTAATGCAGGAGCAGAGGATTATATAAAAAAGCCATTTGACCCAGAAGAACTTTTAGTAAGGATAAAAGCTAGATTAGATGCAAAGCCAAAAGAACATAAACATATAGTAGATGAAGATGAAATAATATACAAAGATATAGTTATAAAAGGAAATACGGTTTATAAAAATGGAAAAGTTGTAGAACTTGGAGATGTTCTTTTTAATATTTTGAAAATCCTTTTAGAGAACAAAGGAAAAATTGTTCCTAAAGAAAGATTGTATGAAGTTCTACATAATCCATCGTCTTTAGCTCTAAGAGTTAATATTTCTAAATTAAAGAAAAAAACAGGTATAAATATAAAGTCTGTTAGAGGAATTGGATATTTAATAGAAGATGAAAATTAAATTATTCAATAATAAGTATGAAAAAGAATCTTTTATAAAGTCCTTTATTTTATATTTCTTTACTATCACCACTTTGATATTAATAATTTTTTACTTTCACTATAAAAGTATCTATTTAGAGCAAAAGCAACTTTTATTTTTAGAAATGAAAAATTTTTCTTTAACTTTTAAGGGAGATAAATTTCAATTAGACTTAGTAACATTAAAAGAAAATCAAAAGGTTCCTTTTTATGAACTTTTAGAAAGTAAAGAAGAGTTTTTTATGTTTGTTCCTATTCCAGGAACAAATAAAGATATATTAAAGGTTGTTTATCCAAAAAGTAAATTTATACAAGAATTATTTTCTAAATTAGAAAATTTGTTGTTTAAATATGTACTTTTAATATTCATAGCTTTTATTTTGTCATTGGTATTTGCTATATATACCACAAATCCTCTTAGAAAGGCTATTTATATTTTAAATGAAACTATAAAAGATGTAATTCATGATATAAATACACCTGTTATGAGTATTGGAGTTAACTTAAAATTACTAAAGCTCAAGTATAAAGATGATGAAGATATACAAAGATTAGAATTAGCTGTCAAACAACTTTCAAGTATTTACAAAAATCTAAGAACAGCTTTAGAAGAAACAAAAAAATCTATTGAAGATGTAAATTTAAGACAAATAATAGAAGATGAACTAAAAACATTAATATCTTTATATCCAGAAATTAAAGTGGAAATAAACTTAAAAAATAAAGTTCTAAAGTCTAATAAAGAAGCAGTAGAGAGAATTATTTTTAATTTACTATCTAACGCATTTAAGCATAATGTTAATAATGGTTATGTAAAAGTCATATTAAATGAAGATTCATTAGTTATTGAAAATTCAAGTCCAGAGATAAAAAATCCTGATAGATTATTTGATAGATATTATAAAGAAAGTCAAAGAGGGATAGGAATAGGACTTTCTGTTGTAAAAAAACTATCAGAAGAACTTGGATGGAATTTAAAAATAAATTTAGAAAAAGGGAAATTTATAGCTATAATAACTTTTTAAAACCACATCCTAAGCCCTATAAATGTGGAAAAATAACTTGTATCTTCTCCTGCTTGCTCTGCATAATCTTTAGTCTTTCCAAATAATTTTGTATATGAAAACCCTACATATGGAGCAAATTCTCTTTTGAACTCATATCTAAGTCTAAAACTGATTTCTATATTATTAATTCCAGAGCCTATTCCTATTTCAGGTATTTCTGAAAATGAAAATGTTGTATCTATTCTTGGCTGTAAGATTAATCTCTGTGTAAATAAAAGGTCATATTCTGCTTCAAAATCTCCATAAACTTCTCCTTTGTTTGTTAACCTTATATTTGTATCAACTTCAAACCAGTATGGAGCAAGTCCTTTAAGACCGAGAACTAACATTGTCCTATCTTTTGCTATATCTCCATAAGTACCTGTATAACCAACACCTCCTCTAATATCCCAAAATGCAGTTATTAATTTTCCATAGAGAATATCTAACTTTTCTACCGAACCTTCATTATTTTTTGTATTGTGTTCTCCTTCTATTTCTACCCATACTCTTCTATAATCTCCACCATACCATGTTGTTATTTCATAATTGAGATTGTCTTTATTTGTATACTCTACCCTATCTATTAAAAATTGCCCATAATATAAAGGCTCCATCTTTTTTACAGGATAAAATTTACAAGTTTCTGTATCCTCAGCTAAAGATAAGGTTGAAAGTAACAAAACTGTAGAAAAAACTTTCTTAAACATTTTTATGTTTCCTCCATAATTTAACAAACTTGTAGTACTCTAAACATTCCTGTATGCATGTGATAAAGGATATGACAGTGAAATGCCCAGTTTCCGAGAGCATCATTATCTATTTCTACACATAGTTTCTCAGCAGGTTTGATATTAATTGTATGTTTTCTTGGGCTATATTCTCCATTTCCATTTTGTAAATACATCCACATTCCGTGAAGATGTATTGGATGATCCATCATCGTATGATTGATAAATACAATTCTTATTCTTTCGTTATATCTTGCCTTTATTAATTCGTGAAATTCAGAACTCCAATTTTTTCCATCAAAGGAATACATTTTCCAGATAAATCTTTCCATATTACCTGTTAAGTGTATATCTATCTGTCTTGTAGGTTTTCTTTGCTTAAAAGGCTCTATACTTTTTAAATCTGCATAGGTTAAAACTTTGTGTTTTACATTTTCAAAACCAACTCCTGGATCGTTTATCCTGCAAATTGGCTTTTTTTGAATCATTGCTGCATCAGGTCCAAAGCTGTCTGGTATTCGCATAGGTTCACATTTTCCACAAAGGTTCATATCTTTCATATTATGATGCATTCCCATTGCTTTCATTCCTCTGGTTGAAGGAGGTCTTCTTTCAGGAATTGGGGCTTTCATTCCTTTCTTAGGGGCTAAAGTTCCATATGTATATCCACTTCTATCCATTGTTTCTGCAAATATTGTGTATGCTCTATTTTCCACAGGCTGAACTATAACATCATAAGTTTCCGCAACAGCTATTCTCAGTTCATCAACCTCCACAGGTTGAACATTTTGTCCATCTGCCTGAACTACTGTCATTTTTAGTCCTGGAATTCTAATATCAAAGTATGTTGTAGCTGAAGAGTTTATAAACCTAAGTCTTATCTTTTCTCCTGGTTTAAATAAAAAAGTTGGATTTTCTTCTTTTGTCATTCCATTAATGAGATATGTATAAGTTGCGGCAGTTATGTCTGCGATATCTCTTGGATTCATTCTCATTCTTGCCCACATTAGTCTTTCTTTTATAGTTGCTTCGAACCCCATTTTCTTTACATCATTAATAAAATCAAATACAGTTCTTTTTTGATAGTTGTAGTACCCATCCCATTTTTTTAAGTGCATTAAAACATCATATGGGTTTTCAAATGTCCAGTCAGAAAGTTGAACTACATAGTCTCTATCATATTCAAAAGGTTCAGGCTCTTTGGGGTCTATGATTAAGGGACCATAATGTCCAAGTTGTTCCTGCAAGCCTGTGTGGCTGTGATACCAGTATGTTCCATACTGGACTACTGGAAATCTGTAAACAAATGTTGATTTTGGAGCAATTCCTGCATATGTTACTCCGGGAACTCCATCCATTTCATTTGGCAAAATAATTCCATGCCAGTGGATAGAAGTAGATTCATTTGTTTCGTTTATAACTTTTATTATTGCATCTTTACCTTCTTTTAATCTTATTAGAGGTGCTGGAAAGTATCCGTTAAATGTGAAAGCTGTTCCTTCTCTGTATCCTACTGGAATTTTTTCTTTTCTAATAACAAGCTCGTATTCAACTGCTGTATCTGTTTCTTTTCTATTTGCTATGTGAAATCCTCTTTCAGCTCCATATACAGGTATGCTTCCAGTTAATGCTCCAAGCATCAGTGTTGAACCAGAAACTTTTAATAAAGTTCTTCTTGATATATTCATTTTTAACCTCTCATACTATTACTTATAGTATTTAAAATTACCAAAAATCTTAAATTTTTACTCTTCTCAATGTTTGACTGTTTATAGCTACTATAACCGTACTTATAGACATAAGAAGTGCTCCAACAGCTGGCTGAATAACTATACCATAGTTATATAAAATCCCAGCAGCAAGTGGAATGGCAACAATGTTATAACCAGCAGACCACCATAAATTCTGAACCATTTTTGAGTATGTAACTTTTGAAAGTTTAATCACTTTTGGAACATCTGCAGGATTACTTTTTACAAGAATAATATCTGCACTTTCTATAGCAACATCAGTTCCAGCTCCAATTGCTATACCAACATCTGCAGTAACAAGAGCAG
>WFXI01000107.1 GCA_015490675.1 Hydrogenothermaceae bacterium | reverse complement strand
TTTTTTTTACTTTAAAATTTTTAAAATTCAAAAACTCTTTAAATGTGAGGGGATAAACTGTAATTGAAATATTTCTACCTCTTAAAGATGTTGCAATTTCTGAGGATAAAAGTTTTGAGTTTGAGCCTGTGATAAAAACATTTTTTGTATAGGTATCATAAACTCTCCTGACAAATTTTTCCCAGTCTTCTATGTTTTGAACTTCATCAAAGAAAAAATAAACCTTCTCTAAAGGAATATCTGGATAGAGTTCCTTGTACGCTTCAATAAGCTGATTTAAATCTTCTTTTGTTATCTCAAGTCGTTTATCTTCAAAGTTTATATAAACTATTCTTTCTATTGGAACTTTTTGCGTTTTGACTAATCTTTTGATTGTATGAAAAAGAATGAAAGTTTTTCCACTTCTTCTAACACCAATTACAGATATTATCTTGTTAGTATTAAGTGGAATTTCTATATTACGGTCTATGATTTTTGGTAATTCCCTGCTTTGAAACTCAACAATAAGTTGTTTAAAAATTTCTTTCACTTTCATAAGTAAATTTTATAATATTTTTTCCTTTTCAGAAGGAAATTTACATGTAGTATTTTAACTTTTATTTATCCAATAAGCCATAACAGGATCAGTTATTTTATAAATGTTATCTTCCTTTTCTATTAAATCTTTTTTAGTTAAAGAATTTACCGCCTTTTGTATCCCACCAATAGAAAGTCTTGTTTTTTCAATAAACTCCTTTGAAAAAACAGATATATCTGGATATTTAGCAATATTTTTCAAAACAATTTTTTCACTTTTATTTAGATTTATCCAGATACTCTCAAAATCTATACTTTCCATTTTTATAAGTGTTAAAAGTGCATTATCTATTATTTTTTCTGAAACCCTTTTCTCCGTTAAATCCCACACGATAGAAGAAAGCTTTTGAACATAGTAAGGATATCCGTCAACCAAATCATAAATCCTTTCAGCTTCTTTTTTAGGACAGGTTTTATCTGTCTTCTTAAATGAATTTACAATACATTCCACAAACTCTGATTTTGGTATTTTTTTCAACGGAAAAAGAAAAGAACTTTTGTAAAAAGGTCTTTTTTTATCTGTAAACATATCAACCAATAATTTCCTTCTACTACCTACAAAAACATAACTAATATTTTCTTGTTCCTGTATATAACTTCTAATAATACCTTCAATCTTTTTAGAATCTTCCAGTGTTGTAATTTCCTGAAACTCATCAAAAACTACACAAGCTTTTAAATTGTTTTTGTTTAAATATTTTTCTAATCCTTTAAATAAATCAGAAAGTAATGTTTCAAGAGATAAAGAATGATTTATAGAAATGGATATTGAAAATGAGCCGTCTGGTTTTACTGTAAAAGAAGGAATTATGTTTTTAAAAAGATTTTTTATTTTTTGAAAAAAAGTTTTATCCACCTCTTTCCCAACACTCTGGATAATAGCCTTTGAAAAGAATTCGATAAAATCCTGATAAGAAGATACAGGAAATAAATCTGTATATATTCCAACAAAATTTTTGTCTGTCTTTTCTATATCTTTCAAAACTCTCTTTACAAGGGAGGTTTTTCCAAATCTTCGGGGTGAATAAATAACTACATTTTGCCCATTTTGAATTAAACTTTTTAATTCTTTTATTTCTTTTTCTCTATTACAAAATTTTTCTTCTTTTACAATTCCAATAGTAAATGGATTTTTCATATTTTTATCCTTTTAGAATTATTCTTTTAGAATAATTTATATAGAATAAATGAAACTTGCAAGTTAAAGAAGTAATTTTATAAAAACTCAGCTATATCTCTATTTTCTATTATTAATCCTATTTCTTCATTATAATCAAAGTCTATTGTAAATATTTTGTTTCTAAACTTGTTTGGAGTTATTGGGGTCGGAATAGTATCTTTTATTCTAAAAAGAGGAAGACTAAGTGTGTATTGATTTAGTTTGTAAAATGCCTGTAGTTTTTCAGGATAGCTTTTTGACTTATCAAGGGCTGTTTCAATGTTTTTTTCTATGTCTTCTAAATTTTCCTGATAGATTTTTTCTGGAATAACATTTATGTTGAGAATATCTCTAAATAATTTTTGAGCTTCTGATTTGTTTTCTGCTTCAAAACCTAAGTTTAATAATTCCATATTTTTTTCAAATTTTTCATAAAATTTTGTAGTTTTTATCTTTTCTGTATCATATACTTTTTCCATAAGTTCTTGTTTGTTTTCATCCGTTAAAATTTTGTCGTTAAAATTTTCTAAAGCTTTGATTGTGAATTGTCTTATCTCTGGATTATAGATTTTACCTTTGTCAGATGGCTCTTGTATTGCTATTATTATATTTGGCTCATCAGTTTCTTTTATAGTTCTTCCTGTTTTTCTGAACACTCTTCCCATTCGTTGAACTAAGGCGTCTAAAGTTGCAACTTCTGTGAATAAGATATCGTAATCTATATCAAGGGAAGCTTCTACAAGTTGAGTTGAAATCCATATAACAGGTTCTTTTGGATTCTTTATTTCATTCTCTTTATATAGTCTATCTCTTTGAATAAAAAGAGAATGCAAGAGTTTTACATTTAAATTTTTGTCTCTTAATTGGTTAAATAATTTTTGAGATTTTTTTACTGTATTTGTAATAACTAAAACTTTTTTACCTTTTTGGTATTCGTTTATTATTTGCTCTTGTAGTTCTTCTATTGGTTTATCTTCTAATTTTATTTTATGTTTTTTTTCTTGGTTAAAAACTGGTTCTAAAATTTCAAGTTCGCATTCTTTTAATTGCTCTACTACAAATGGATGAATAGTTGCGCTCATAAAACAGAACTTTCCGCCATATTTGGATATTTCTTGAAGTCCTTTTATTATTACTGCCAATGTATCTGGGGAATAGCTTTGCGGTTCATCTAAGACGATTTTTGAATACATTAAAGTTGCATAAACTTTTTCATATCCGGGATATTTGAAAACAGAAGTAAATATCTGGTCTGCTGTAGTTATTGTTATCGGCATTGAGTATTGGCGGGTAGCTTCTGTTCGTGATATGTGTTCTTCTATTGAAAGCAGGTCTTCTACTTTTTCAGAATTCCTTAATCCATAAAATAATGCATCGCTATGCAATAATCCTACTTTTTCACCAAAAATTTTATTAAATCTTTCATACATTGCATTTACAGACACTCTAACTGGAAGTGTATAAAAAGCTTTGTCTTTTCCTATCCAGTTAATTGCAAATTCTGTCTTTCCAATTCCTGTTGAGGCTGTAAGTAAAACGTTTTTATCCCTCAACTCACTTGCCCTTTGCTGAAAAGGTTTAAGTCCTTTAAAATTTGGTTTTTTGGATAGATATTCCAACAATTTTCCTTCTGGATTTTCTATTTTTTCCTGTTCTACTGGCAGATGTGCAGAGGCTGAATGGTCTATTCTATGAAGTAGTCCTTTTAAGAGGATAAAGGTTTTATCTTTTTTTAACTCATAAATATCATCTTGATTGTAATAAAATTTCTCAATTTTCTTGTAAACAACTTGCGACTTTTTTATTGGTAATTCTTTTATATTGATACCAAATTCTTCAATCCATTTGATAGCTTCAATATTTTTGCTTAAATCTTCTTCTATAACCTTTTGATAGTATTCTTTTGAAAAATCTAAACTTCTATGATGATGAAACAAAACTGAATACAAAATGTGTTGTAAGTAATTTTTATCTATAGACTTTTTCACTTCTGGGACATAAAGAAAAATTCCTGAAAGATAGTTGTGAGGAATTTCTTTATCTAATCCTGAAGGGATTTTATAAGGTTCTCCTAAAATCCTTTTTATTTTTGCCTGAAAATGTGAAGAAATTTTACCTAAATCGTGAAACAGGCAAGCTAATCTTAAAGCAGTCCAAAAATCTTCATTTACTCCAAGTTTTTTAAATTCATCTTCATAAAGCCTTTTTAGCCTTTCTAACTCGTTTAATAGATTTAAAGTATGTTTTTCTAATGTTTCTGGATAGAGTTTGTTGTTTTCATAAAAAATTTTTGCGTAAAATTTATTCATTTCCTGTATTCCCTGAATTAAGCTTTAACAAATCAAAAAGTTTATTGACAAGTCTTTTATGTCTTTTTTCAAATTCTTCTAAATTCCAATCATCTATTTCTTCGAGTTCTTTATTTAAGTTAAATTCTTTTTTTTCCTTTATCTTTTGTATCTTTTCCTTAAAAGGTTTATTCTTCATTGAAGAATTTAGTTTCCCATCTACTAATGTAAGATTTCCAAGTTTATCTACATATTTTTCAAAATTTTCTCCAAATTTACCCTTCCAAGTTTCAGAAGGTTTTTTAGGAAATATATGTTCTACAGTTATATTATGGAAATTTTCTAATCTATTTCTTGTTTCTTCTGAATATTCCAATTTGAGTAAGGTATATCTCGCTAAAGCTCCTCTAAATCTTCTATAAAAATCTTCTGAGTTTAAATGATATTTAACGTCTTCTTCTTTAGGTAATTCTTTATCTAAAGCTTTAATTATTTCGTCTTCACTTTTATTTGCTTTTAAATTTTTTATAACATCATAAATAGGTCTTAATCGCTCTGTTGGACTTTTTTGAGTTAACCAATCCAAATATAATTTTCTTTCTAAACTAAACAAGAATTCAAAAAAATTATTTTCTTTAAACTTATCATAGAAAAAAATAACTGCGGAAATCCATTCAGAAGAAGGATAAAATTCTCTTAAAAGGATTATATAATTTTTTATTTTAACTTTTGTTTCATTATCCACATTGAAATTATTTATTAAATCTAAATTTTTAATTAAACCTTCATACATTTCAGATAAATTTTCTAACTTTTTGAGAAAATCTTTAGCCGTTATTTCTTTATCAAGAATATCTTCTATTTCTTTGTATAGGCTTTTTCTTGCCTTATCCTCTTTATAATAGGCTCTAATAAAATTAATTATAAGTTCAAATTCAGATTGACTATACCTTTCATCTGAGAAATCTCTTTCTAAGGTTTCCCATTTTTCCATATATTTATTTTTTTCTTCTTCATTTTCGTTATTTAATAATGAGTAAACTTTAGACTTGATTAAATCAACATTTGAAAGAGGTAGTCCTCGAGAGTTTATTATATGAAAAATGTTTATTGCTGTATCATCTTCTTGAGAAACTATTTCGACCATATAGGTTTTTCTATTTAAGAACTGAATAAAATCAATTATTTGCTGTGTATTATTTTTATCTTTTAAGAAGTCCTTAAAACTTTCTATTGCTTTTTTAAACGGTTCATATTTTATGTTATTAACATTAATATTTGGATATTTCTTTATTATATCCTTGTATTCTGATAATTCTTCTCTTTCAATTTCAAAGTTTATTCTAAATTTTTCAGGTATATTATCAAGCTCATCTTTGGGAGAATATATTTTCTTTAAGAGATTATTTTTATGTTCTTCCTTATCTACAAATTCTCTTAACACTGCATACAAAATAGATAAAGATGTTAATCTCTGTTGCCCATCAATTATTCTATATACATTATTTCCTTTTTTACTTAAAACTATACTTCCTAAAAAATAATAATCTTTTCCTGAACTAAAAGCCTCCCACAAATCTTCTATCAGTTGGTCAAAATTGTCTTTTTCCCAAGAAAATCTTCTTTGAAAAGCAGGAATTTCATAAAATCTATCTATACTAAATACATCTTTTAGCTCTAATTTCTTAGCCTCTAATTTTTCATTTAATGTTGTCATTTACTACCACTCCTAAAACCAAAAATATATTAGAAATTTTAGATATTATCTCCAACCAAATCAATTAATCTTTTTTCCTCTTCATCAAACAAAAATTCTCCATCTTC
>WFXI01000106.1 GCA_015490675.1 Hydrogenothermaceae bacterium | reverse complement strand
GGTATTCTTTTTCTTTTTTGTTTTTTCTTAGTAATAGCTGTTGCCATTTTGCTTTCTCCAATAAATAGGTAATTTTTAGTCAGATATATCCTCTGGTATTTCTACCTCTATTCCAAGCTCATCTAATTGCTCTTGTGCTACAAAGTCTGGTGCACCTGTAAGTGGGCAATTTCCTTTTTGTGTTTTTGGAAATGCTATTACTTCTCTTATGCTGTCTGAGTCTGTCATTAATGCAACAATTCTATCAAGCCCAAAAGCCAGTCCACCGTGAGGGGGAGCTCCATATTTTAGAGCCTGTATTAAAAATCCAAATTTTTCTTCTGCTTCTTCTTCTGAAATGTTTAAAAGTTCAAATATTTTCTTTTGTATATCTGGTCTATGAATACGGATAGAACCTCCTCCTATTTCCTCGCCATTTAAAACTAAATCGTAAGCTCTTGATTTAAAGTTTAATGCGATATTTTTATCTTTTATTGCTTCGTCTAATCTATCTAAATCTTCTTCTTTTGGTGATGTAAATGGATGGTGTAGAGCTACTAGTCTATTTTCTTCTTCGTCCCATTCTACAAGTGGAAAATCTACTACCCATGTGAATTTCCACTGTCCTTTAGGTATTAGGTCTAGTTTTTCTGCAATAATTTTTCTTAAAAATCCTAATACTCTGTGAGTAGTTTCGTAGGTATCAGCTATAAATATAAGAAGGTCTCCATCTTCTGCATTCATTTTGCTAAATAGTTTCTCTTTCTGCTCATCTGTAAAGAATTTTAATATTGGGGATGTAGCTTTACCATTTTCTAACTTAATCCATGCCATTCCTTTGGCACCAAATCTAATTGCATCTTCAGTTAAAAGGTCTATTTCTTTTCTTGAGAGTTTTGCACCGCCTTTTATATTTATTCCTTTTACAATGCCTCCACTTTCTACAGCACCTTTAAACACTTTAAACTCTACTTCTTTTGCAATATCTGATACATCTATAAGCTCAAGACCATATCTTAAGTCAGGTTTATCTGTTCCGTATTTTTCAATAGCTTCTTTATAAGTCATTCTAGGAAATGGTAGTTTTAGCTCTATTCCAAGGATTTCTTTCCATAAGTAATGTATTAGTCCTTCAGAAATTGCCATCACATCTTCTTCGTTAACAAAAGACATCTCAAAGTCTATCTGTGTAAATTCAGGCTGTCTATCTTTTCTTAAATCCTCATCTCTGAAGCATTTTACAATTTGAAAGTATCTTTCTATTCCACCTACCATTAAAATTTGCTTAAAAAGCTGTGGTGACTGTGGTAATGCATAGAATTTACCTCTTTCTAGTCTGGAAGGAACTAAAAAGTCTCTTGCCCCTTCAGGTGTGGATTTTGTAAGCATTGGTGTCTCTACTTCTAAAAAACTATGTCCTGCAAGGTATTCTCTAGTTTTTTGATAAACTTCGTGTCTTAGTAAAAGATTGTTAAACATTTTGTTTCTTCTAATGTCCAAATACCTATACTTAAGACGAACTTCTTCATTTACACTAATATCATCTTCAATTGGGAAAGGTAAAATATCACAAGTATTTAAAATTAAAAGTTTTTGTCCAATTACTTCTATATTACCTGTTGGTATTTTAGGATTTTCTGTTCCTGCTGGTCTTCTTTCTACCCTACCAAAAACTCCAATTACATATTCAAGTCTTACTCTTTTTGCTTTTTCTACTTCTTCTTTTGGTGATTTAGAAGGGTCAAATACTACCTGTATAATTCCTTCTCTATCTCTTAAATTTATAAATATCACTCCACCATGGTCTCTAACACTTTCTGCCCAACCAAGGAGTCTAACTTCGTCTCCTATATTATTTTCTGTTAACTCTCCTGCAAAAAAGTCTCTTTTAAAATCTCCTAAATGGTCTAACATCTACTAACCTCCACTTACTGGTGGTATTATTGCAACCACATCATTGTTTTTTAATTTGTAGTTTTTATCTTTATATTCTTCATTTACTGCAACCATAACATTAGAAAGAATTTCTTTTAGTTGAGGATATTTTTCAGCAAGTATATTTAAAAACTGCTCAACAGCAACACCTTCATTTACTTCGAATTCTTCACTAGATTTTTTTAACTTATCTTTAATTGATGAAAAGTATAAAACTTTAATCCTCAACTTTTATCTCCTTATTACTCTTCTTCAAAATCTATTACCCATTCCGTAATAAGGTGAGAGCCTCTTAAAAAGTGTGCTCTTAGTTTTGCTTTTACTAGCTCTTCTAAAGAAGAAAAACCTTCTCCATCTACTAAAGTTGGTGTATCTTTTCCTCCAACTATAAATGGCATATGTATTAATCTAATTTCATCAACAAGTCCTAGTTTGATTAAATGCCAGTTTAATGTAGCTCCACCTTCTACCATTAAGTTTTTAATTCCTTTTTGATAAAGTAAATCCATCATTTTTATTAAATCAATGCTTTTTTCCCCACAAACTAAAACTTCTACTTTTTCTGCTAATGCTTTAACTTTATCTTCTGGAGCTTCTTCTGTTGTTACTATTATTGTTGGTGCATCAGGCTTTAATATATTTGCATCTAAAGGAATATCAGCTTTTGAAGTTGGAACTATTCTTGTCGGATTTTTACCTTCTGCATATCTAACGGTTAAAAATGGGTTATCTGTTCTTACAGTTTCAGCTCCAACCATTATTCCATCTACTTTAGCTCTAAGCTGATGTAAATATCTAGTTGCTTCTTCATCCATAAACTTCATAATCTCTTTTGAGGATACTCCCCTCTTTAATGTAAGTTTTCCATCAATAGTTACTTCTGAAACGATAATTGTGTATGGACGATGCATAGTTTTCCCCTTTTTAATCGTATTGCTTGTTGTATTTTATGTATAAGTAGATAATTCTTTGAAGTAAAGACATTATTGTTAGTGCAACAATCAGTTTAAATCCAAATTCTAAACCACCTAAAATTTTAAAATGCTCAAAAATTGCAAATAAAACAATAAATAGCATTGTTTCAGGTCTTCCAAAAAATCCAATGCCTTCTAAAGGGTCATCTATTTTCCCTTTTTTTCTTTCTGAAAATCCAATTTCTGCATAAGCTACAGGTTTTATAAATGTATGAAGTTGGTTTGCTATAACCCCAAGTACAGTAAGCCAGGGTGTAGAATATGCTAATCCTATAGCAAATAAAACAAAGCCATCTACTATTTTATCTGCAAGCCAGTCAAAAACTGCTCCAAATTTTGATGCTTTCTCTGTTTCTCTTGCAACAACTCCATCCATAAGGTCAAAAAATCCACTTAAAAATAAAAGCAATGCTCCTGTAAATGGTTTATGAATATAAAAAAAGTAAGCGGACATAATACCTAAAATAATGGAAATAATAGTAATAATATTTGGGGTAATGTGGCTTTTTGCCAGCACTACCCCAATAGGTTCATATATCTTTTTTAAAGATTTTCTTTTAGAAGTAAGGTTCATTTTATAAGCCTTTTCCCTCAAGCCAAGGCATCATTTTTCTTAACTGCTTTCCTACTTCTTCTACTGGGTGATTTTCATCTTTTTTAACCATTGCATTAAAGTGAGGTCTTCCTGCAACATTTTCAAGAACCCACTCTTTAGCAAATTCTCCTCTTTGGATTTCTTCTAATATTTTCTTGTGTATAGGTTTAACAGCTTCATAAATTCTATCTCCTCTTGTCACATCACCGTATCTAGCAGTATCAGATATTGAATATCTCATTCCAGAAATTCCGTATTGATAAATTAAGTCAACAATAAGTTTTAATTCATGTAAACACTCAAAATAAGCAACTTCTGGCTGATATCCAGCTTCAATTAATGTTTCAAATCCAGCTTTGATTAAAGCTGTAGCTCCTCCACATAAAACAGCCTGCTCTCCAAACAGGTCTGTTTCTGTTTCTTCTTTAAATGTTGTTTCTATAAGTCCTGCTCTTGTACATCCAATTCCTTTTGCATAAGCAAGAGCTATATCCTTTGCTTTTCCTGTATAATCTTGATGGATTGCAACAAGTCCCGGAACTCCTTTTCCTTCTTCATATTGCCATCTAACAAGGTGTCCTGGACCTTTTGGTGCAACTAAAAATACATCAACATATTTAGGTGGGATAATCTGGTCAAAATGAATATTAAATCCGTGTGCAAAAGCTAGAGCATTTCCTTCGTCTAAATTTGGAAGAATAGAAGTTTTAAATACTTCTGGCTGAATAGTATCTGGTATTAACATCATAACAATATCTGCCTTTTTAGCAGCTTCATCAGGTGTTAAAACTTCAAATCCATCATTTTTAGCTTTATCCCAAGAACGACTTCCTGCATATAAACCAATAACTACATTCACTCCACTATCTTTTAGGTTTAATGCGTGTGCATGTCCTTGACTACCATATCCGATGATAGCTACAGTTTTGTCTTTTAATACTTCTAAAGATGCATCTTCATCGTAGTAAATTTTTGCCATTTATATTTCCTCCGTTTTAGTTATTTATATAAATCTTATCTATTTTATAATTATTAAGTAGTTTCTTCAAAATAAAAGTTGAAGAAAGCTCATTGAGTATTATTAAATCAACAGAAGCAGTCGCTCCACCAATCATTATAGACGGTTCTTTAGGCAAATTTATTTTCTCTTTAT
>WFXI01000105.1 GCA_015490675.1 Hydrogenothermaceae bacterium | reverse complement strand
GTGTTTATTCGTTTACAGCACTAGCTAGACAGTTTTTACCAATAATAAACGAAGGAGGAAGTTTATTAACTCTTTCTTACTACGGAGCAGAGAAGGTAATTTACAACTACAATGTTATGGGCGTTGCAAAAGCAGCCCTTGAAGCATCTGTAAAATATTTGGCTA
This sequence comes from Hydrogenothermaceae bacterium, assembly GCA_015490675.1. Classification (GTDB taxonomy): domain Bacteria; phylum Aquificota; class Aquificia; order Aquificales; family Hydrogenothermaceae; genus Hydrogenothermus. The sequence goes on along the minus strand of WFXI01000105.1, from coordinate 7,951 downwards.
GGGATTTAGGAGAAATAAAAAAGGTCAGAGTAAATGCAATATCTGCTGGTCCAATAAAAACTTTAGCTGCCGCAGGAATAGACCAATTTTCAGCTATTCAAAAAGAAGCTGAAAAAAGGGCACCTTTAAAAAAATCGGTAACCATTGAAGAAGTTGGAAAATCTGCATTATTTTTATGTTCGTCACTAGGAGATGGTGTCACTGGTGAAGTTTTACATGTAGATGCTGGATACCATGTAATAGGTATGTAAATGATACAAACTTTAATTACAATACTTGTTTTGATTTTAGTTGCAAGACTTAACGAAAAATTTTTAAAAATTCCTATTTCTTTATCTTTAATAGCTTTTTCTTATATTATTGCTCACACTTTTCCCTCATTTTTGCATATACCTGTTGAAACTTTTGATGAAACCTTACTGCTTTTGCTCCCTATAATTTTACTTCCTGATGTTATGCATTTAAAACTGGAAAAGCTAAAAAGAAATGCACTTCCCATATTCTTTTTTGCATTTATTGGAGTAGCTGTTTCAATCTTTTTAGGAGTTGTTTTAACCAGTTTTTTACTTCCTCAATATGCATTTTCTATAGGAGCTTTAATATCATTATTTGCAATGATTTTAGCAACTGATGCTATAACCGTATCTTCCGTATTTAAAAACTTTAAACTTCCTGAAGATTTAAAAATAATCACAGAAGGAGAAAGCTTATTTAACGATGCAACAGCATTAATTGCATTCTATTTTATAGGACTTCCTATGCTAATCGGTAGCTCTGTTAGTGTAATGGGAGTATCGATAAAGCTTATTGAAGTTTTGTTTTTATCAGTAGCCATTGGAGTAATTGTTGGTTATTTAGGATATATTCTATTAAAACTGTTAGAAGACCCTATTGATGAATTTATTATTATGTATGTTGTTTCTTTATCTTCATTTTTGATAGCAGAGCATTTCCATGTAGCAGGGATTTTATCAATAATATCTGCAGTAATGGTTTTTAAATATAACATTGATAAAGACTTAAAGCTTGCAGAAAAGAAAGCAGAAGAGGTTTCTCAAAAAAGAAAAAGTCCATTCCATTATAGATTTATCAAAAGAATTATTGATAACATTGCCACAACAAAAGAAAGGTTAGAGGAAAACTTAGAACTTTCTATTATTGTAGCTCACTTTGCAAATGGATTTTTGTTTATAAGTATGGCACTACTGGTAGATTTTGAAGTGTTACTTAAATACTGGAAAGAAATAATTTTAATCTTTATCCTAACTACATTTTTAAGGGGTTTAAACAGTATAGCTGGTGTTATCTTCTTTAAGAAACCACTTTCTTGGTCTTATATTTTTACTTTTGCTGGAATGAAAGGGGGACTTTCTATAATTATGGTTCATTTGCTTCCTGATAGTTTTATGTATAAAGAAATGTTTGAAGCTATAGTAATTGGTATAGTTTTACTTTCAATGTTTATTTACAGTTTCTTGTTAATAGCTTTTTTAAAATTAAAGGCCGTTTAGTTTTTTATACCAATAAATTCCATTAAATCTTCTAAAGAAACTTCTTCTTCTTTGATATGTTTTACGCCATCTACAACTGTTTCTATAAGTTTTTTCTTTTCTTCTAGTTTTTGAAGAATTTTTTCTTCTATTGTATTTTCCATAATTAGATTGTGAATAATAACCTTATTTTTCTGTCCTATCCTATGAATTCTATCTTCTGCTTGCCACATTTTTGCAGGATTCCAGTGCATATCAAAAAATACTGCATAGTTTGAAACTGTAAGTGTAAGTCCTTCACCTGCAGAGCCTATAGTTCCTATAAATATTTGGCAATTTTTATCCTCAACAAATCTTTTTACTTCCTTTTTCTTCTCTTTAAAGGACATTTTTCCGTGAAATTGGGCTATTTTACTTTCTGAAAATTCTTTACTTAAATTTTCGTATATCTTTCTAACACCGTTTTCGTAGAAGTTTGTAAAAATTATGATTTTTTCATCATTTTCTACAATCTCTTTTACAATTTCTTTTAACCTTTCCATTTTTGGACTGTTTAGACTAGAGGATGGGAAATTACATATTTGTCTTAATTTTTGAATTGAATGGATTATATTTTTCTTTAAAATAAACTTAAACTGCTTACTTTTTTTGTGTTTTTCAATTAGATTTGTAATTCTTTCTTGCTCTAAACCTAAAACATAATCATACTCTTGCCTTTGTTTAGGAGAAAGTTGTAGCTTTTCTATTATTGCAGGAAGTTTTTGTGGAAGGTCTTTTAAAACATCTTTTTTTAATCTTCTTAGCATTATTGGCTCAATTAATTTTCTTGCTTCTTCTGGAGTTAAATTTTTGTTAAACTGCCTATCTGGGAATAAAAACTCAAGTAAAGAAACTAACTCTTCTAAATTATTTTGGAGAGGAGTCCCTGATAATGCCCATCTGTATTTTGCAAATTTTGAAATTTGTTTAACTGCTTTTGTTTTTATAGCATCAGGATTTTTTATATTATGTGCTTCATCTAATAAAACTAAATCAACAGTTTTTGCAAATTCTTCTAATTTAAATTCTTCATTATTAAAATCATTTTTTAATGTGTCATAAGAAACTATATAAACATGTGCATTTGTTTCCCATAGAAGTTTTCTTATATCTTTCTTATCATTTAAAACAACAAACTGTAGTTCAGGTGCCCATTCTTCTAAATGTTTTTCCCAAACAGAAATTAAAGAAGAAGGAACCACAACTAAAGCTTTTTTTACAATACCTTTTATAAAAAGTATTTTTAATGCAACTGTTGACTGAACAGTTTTTCCTGTTCCCATCTGGTCTGCAAGGAGTGCAGAGCGATTTGAAATTAAAAATTTAACTCCCTGTATCTGATAACTGTATAACTTATGAGGCAGTTCAAGTTCTTCAGGAATATCTAAATTTACTTCTGGAGTTAAAACAGGTATAAGAAGGTCAAAAATAGAGAGGTTTTTAACTTTTTGTTCTTTTTTTGAAGAAGATTTATCTAATTTTGATAATTCTTTTAAGTCAAAAGCTTCACCCTCTTTGAAAACTTTACCAATAATTTCATACTTAAATGCTTCTTTAACTAAATTTTTTGAAACAAAGCTTTGTTTTTTATCAAAAAATAAAACAAAATGCTCTTTTTTTGATGATTTTATGTTATTTTTTTCTAAAACTATCATTTTTATCCCCTTTCTTGAGATAAATATTCTAAAGCTTTATATACCCTGTTAAATGGTTCCAAAAGGTTAAGAGTTTTATAAATACTTTGAAGTTTTCTAGAAAATTCTTCTAAATATTTTTCATCTTCTTTATTTACAATTAAAACTAAGGTGTCAAATCTTCCAGTTTTACTTGAAATTTGCTTTGAGTATCTATAAGTTGCTTTAAAAGGGTCAAATTTTGAAATATATCCAATAGGCACATTTACTTTATTTCTTATTTCAAGTAATTCTTTCTCCTTCACTAAAACTAAATCAGGCTTTATTTTTAATGCTTTTATCAAATCTATAGCAAAATTTTCTTTAATGATTGAATCTTCTAAGACATCTCCATATAAAATTTTTTGTAGCTCATCTATCTCTAAATTGGTAGTAGCTCTAAACTCTACAGGTTTTGTATTTTTATCTGCAACTAAAATCCCTGCTTTATACTCTTCATCTATATGAAGAAAATCTAAATATCCTATTTTCACTAAACATTCCTTCTTGTTAGAATGTATATTAATATTTCGTTATAAAGTTAGGTAAGCTTTAAGATGAATGAAAAATTATTAAATGATGTTTTAACAAAAATAAACAAAGCATTAGATAAATTCTTAGAAGGAGAGAAACAAGAAATAAAATTTAATGAAGATTTTGCATATATTTTTCACAAAAACAATTTAAAGCCTGTAAAAAATTTTGATTACAAACCTTTAGATAATTTACTTGGTATAGACTATCAAAAAGAAGAACTCTTAAGAAATACCCAAAAGTTTGTAGAAGGAAAACCTGCAAATAATGCAATCTTATGGGGAGAAAGAGGAACAGGAAAATCTACATTAGTAAAGTCTGTTTGTTATAAGTTTAAAGACAAAGGGTTAAAAATAATTCAGGTTTTAAAGGAAGATATACTTTCTATATTTAATCTTTATGATGTTATAGAGCAAAACAAAGACTACAGGTTTATAATTTTCATTGATGACCTATCTTTTGAACCTCAAGAAAAAGAGTATAAAGAGTTTAAAACAATAATAGATGGGACAATCTATGAAATTCCAGAAAATCTGCTTTTCTATGTTACTTCAAATAGAAAAAATTTAATTCCAATTAAGTTTTCTGATAGAGAAAAAGATGAAGAAACAAGATTTTCTGACGCCTTAGAAGAAAAATTGTCTTTAATAGACCGATTTGGATTAAGACTTGGATTTTACCAGATGGATAAAAATACATATTTAAAAATAGTAGAACTTTATGCAAAAAAATATGAAGTAGAAATGGAAACTCAAAAACTACATTTACTTGCAATGAGATATGCAAGGGAAATGGGGGCTTTAAATGCTAGAGTAGCCCTCCAATTTATAAAAAGCCTTTAGTAATCCCAAAGAGCAGTTGTTAAATACTTTTCTCCACCATCAGGGCATATAAATACAATTACTCCTTCATCTATTTCTCTAGCTAGTCTAATAGCTGCTTCAAATGCAGCTCCTGAAGACTGTCCAACAAATATTCCTTCTTTTTTAGCAAGCTCTCTAGCCCTTTCATATGAACTATCTGTATCTATAAACATAGTCCTGTCTAATCTATTTTCATCAAAAATTCCTGGCTTTATTGATGTTTCTATGTACTTGAGCCCTTCTATTCCGTGGAATGGACTATCTGGCTGAACCCCTATAACCTGTATATCAGGGTTAAATATTTTTAATCTTCTACCAGTTCCCATTATAGTTCCACCAGTTCCAATACCTGCAATAAAATGGGTAATTCTATGGTTAGTTTGCTCCCATATTTCTACTGCAGTTGAGTAAAAGTGAGATTTCCAGTTTGCATCGTTGTTATATTGGTCAATGTAGTAGTATTTATCAGGATACTTTTCAACTAACTCTCTAACATACAAAATTGCACCATCTGTGCTTTGAAGAGGGTCTGTAAAATGAATTTTTGCTCCATAAGCCTGTATTATTCTTTTTCTTTCCTCACTTACATTGGCAGGCATTGCAAGCTCAACTTTATATCCTAAAGCAGTTCCTACCATAGCAAGGGCTATTCCTGTATTTCCAGAAGTGGCATCTAAAATGATTTTGTCTTTAGTTAACTTTCCAGATTGAATAGCCTCCACAATCATTCTAGTTGCAGGTCTATCTTTAACAGAACCTCCAGGATTATATCCTTCTAGTTTCGCATATATTTCAACATTTTTTTCTTTTATATCATCTGGTAAAGATTTTTCTAATTTCACAAGAGGAGTATTGCCAACAAGCTCTAAAACTGAATTTCTAGGTAACCTTACAGGTTCATCGTGGTTTCCAAGTATCCACACTTTATTAATCACCTTTTAATTAAAAATTGTTGCAACCTATTTTAACTTTTTTCAGTAAGTTTTTGAAGGGAGTATTTAATAATATCCTGTATATCTGATGTGTTTTTTATAACTTCCCTTACAACTGGCAAAGCTTTAGATTTTTCAAAACCAAGCTCTTTTAACGCCTCAAGAACATCATTTATTAATGTTTCATTCTCAAAATTAATTTTTCCTTTCAACTCTAGAACTATTCTATGAGCTGTTTTTTTACCAATTCCTGGAACAGAAGTTAAAAGAGATACATCTTGATTTTCTATACTGTTGATAATTTCATCCACAGACAAATTAGCTAAAATAGAAAAAGCATGTTTAACACCAATTCCATTTATATTTATAAGTTTTATAAATAAATCTCTTTCGTTTTTTGTTTTAAATCCAAAAATCTTAAAAGTTTCATCTTTAAAAGACAAATATGTATATAAACGACTTTTTCCAAGAGAAATTTTATACGGAGTATTTATTTTTATTCCAAATCCTGAAGCGAAAATTATTGCAAAATTTTCTTCGCTTTCTATAACTTCCCCTTCTATAAATTCAAGCATTTAAAATTCCTGTAGAAACTTTTTCATTTCATCAATATTCTCAAAAGTTTTTAATTGGGAAATCAAAGAAATAACTTCTTCATACATTTCATTATCATCTATTAATTCTTTTAATTTACTATTTATAAATTCATCTTTTAACTCAATCTTCTCAAATTCTGAAGATACAAAGCTACTATCAAAGGAAAAGTTATATCTAATATGTAAAGTGTCATCTTCTAAATTTAGCTCGTTAATTATCTCTTTTATATCCCTTTGGGAAATTTCCTTAAAATCACCTTTTAAAACTAAAACAGGTTTTTTATGAAATTCCTTATCTTCCAACTCTATTTTTAGATTTTTTAACTCTTCCTCAAAAGTTTCATCTGTTAAAGTTTTATAGATAAAAGGCCTAGTTTGTAATGGAATAAATTTATAATCAATTTGTTTTCCACTAATATCAATTAGATGAACGCCTTTTGGATAATTTTCTTCATTTTTGTTATATGAGGTAAATTCTGTAGAACCTGCAAAAACTACTTTTGTATCATTTATACTAATTGGCTCTTGGGGAATATGATAATGACCTATGCCTATATAATTAAAACCTTCAGGAATATCTGAATGAATATACAAATTACTGTCAGGAAAATAAGGATTAAATTCTTGATGGAGCATAAGTATATGAAAATCTGTTTTGGGAGCTTTTTCTAGTAGTTTCTCTAAAATTTCTTTTAATGGGTAACTTCTTAAAGCAAGTTTTGATATATACTTTACACCAGAAATTGTTATCCCATTAAATTCTACACTTTTTCCATCTAAAACTGTTAATCCTAAATTTTCTAAAATTTTTAAAGGAGAAATATCTCTAATCTGATTTCCCCTATCGTGGTTCCCTGAAATAACGAATATAGGGATATTTCTATCTTTTAACCTATTTACAAGATTAATAGCCTCTAAAAAAGTATTATTCGAAGGTCTGGAAGTATGAAAAAAATCACCAGTATGAAGCACAAAATCTACATTATTTTCTATAGCTATATCTATAGCCTGTTTAAAAGCATCAAAAAAGTCTTTTCCTCTCTCTAATAGACCATACTGGTTATAACCTAAATGTGTATCACTTATATGCAGAAATTTCATTTAACTACAGCTTTCTCCTTCACAGTTTTTTCCAAATAACTTTTGGAATATTGTATCAGATGGACAAAAACCTGTTATTGCAGACAGCAGTAACATAAAAATCATAAACCATATGATATACTCTCCCCACTGATGACCTGTATGCATTAATACTAATGCAACTATTAGCATAACAGCCATCATAAATCTTTGAGCTCTCATTGGTGTCATTTTAATACTCCCTGTGAAAAAACTATTTTAATTAATTTATTTTACTGTTCAAAAATTGTCCATATTTATTTAAATTTTGTCCCAAAATGGACAAAATAAAACTATGGTAATCCTCTAAATAGCGATTATTCTTAATATTTAGTTTTGGCATATTTATTGCCTCAAAATTAATAGCCGATGTGAGTAGTCCTGCTGCTGCAAACCTACCTCTAGTTTTGCCGATAGGGTATTAGCCCTTTCGGCCTTTTTAATCAATTTTTTATCAAAAAAATATAATCTATATCATACATTACTACAACTAAAAGACATTATATTCCAAAATAAAAACAAAAATATATTTTTTATATTGACTACAGTTTTTAGTTTTGTTATATTTTATATATAGAAAGTGAGTACTAACTGAATATTAGAATATAAGAAATTATTAATAAGTACTAACTTAGGAGGGTAGCAGCATGGCTACAAAACATCGGCTACGGGCTTTATCTGCAGGACTTTTAGCTTCTGCAATTT
>WFXI01000104.1 GCA_015490675.1 Hydrogenothermaceae bacterium | reverse complement strand
GTGTTTATTCGTTTACAGCACTAGCTAGACAGTTTTTACCAATAATAAACGAAGGAGGAAGTTTATTAACTCTTTCTTACTACGGAGCAGAGAAGGTAATTTACAACTACAATGTTATGGGCGTTGCAAAAGCAGCCCTTGAAGCATCTGTTAAATATTTAGCTAGAGATTTAGGGGAAATAAAAAAAGTTAGAGTAAATGCAATATCTGCTGGACCAATTAAAACCTTAGCTGCTAGCGGGATAGACCAATTTTCTGCTATACAAAAAGAGGCAGAAAAAAAAGCTCCATTAAAAAGGTCTGTTACTATAGAAGAAGTTGGAAAATCTGCCCTTTTCTTATGTTCCTCTTTAGGAGATGGTATTACAGGAGAGGTTCTTCACGTAGATGCTGGATACCATGTAATAGGTATGTAATAAATGTTACCTTAACGTTACCTTCCCTAACTTTTCATATTAATTTATCATTTATAATATTCCTTAGTTAATAAATGCTAACTAAGGAGGTATTATGATGAGAAAAGTTGTAAGTTTATTATCAACAGCTATGATAGTAGCTTTTATAGTTTCATGTGGAGATGGGGATAGTAATGTGAGTAATCAAACAAATACGACAAATTTTCCATATGATCCCCAAGCACTATCTGTTCTAGAACAAATAGAAACACTACCAAAAGAGGATTTAACAGAGGAAGAAATATCTAGTTTGATATTTATGTGGAATGAAGAGAAACTTGCTAAAGATTTATATTACAAATTAGCAGAAACTTATCCTGAATATAATGTCTCTCAAACATTCTATAACATAGCAACTAACTCCGAAGCTATACATCAGGAATCTGTAGAAATCTTATTAAATAAATATAAACTTTCCATAGATAATCAACCTTATGATGAAAATAGAGATTTAAATAATGATTATCCGCCAGGAGCGTTTAGTTTGCAAGAAATCCAAACTTTATATGATCAGCTATTAAATAAAGGTTCAGCATCTATAGAAGATGCACTAAAAGTTGGATGTATTGTGGAAGTTACAGATGTAAATGATTTAAATGAAAGACTTGCTATTGTAGATAATCAAGACATAATAAAAGATTTTGAGTTTTTAAGGCAAGGAAGTTATAACCATTACTGGGCTTTTGACAAAGCTTTAAAAAGTATTGGTATTCAAGATGGTTGTTGTAGTTTAGGAGAAGAATATTGTAAAACGCTAGAGGAATATCCACCATCAAATATGGGAACTAACGGAAATGGAAACAGACCTTAAATATCTAATAAGCTGAGGAGGTCTTCTAATGATACCTCCTCTTCCTTTATATATTTTACACCATCCACTACAGTTTCTATTAATTTTCTCTTTTCCTGAAGTTTTTGTAGGATTTTTTCTTCTATTGTGTTTTCCATTATGAGGTTATGTATTACAACTTTATTTTTCTGACCTATTCTGTGAACTCTATCTTCTGCTTGCCACATTTTCGCTGGATTCCAGTGCATATCAAAAAAGACTGCATAGTTTGAAACTGTTAAGGTAAGTCCTTCTCCTGCTGAGCCAATAGTTCCTATAAAAATCTGGCATTTTTCATCTTCAACAAATCTCTTTACCTGCTTTTTCTTATCTTTAAATGACATTTTGCCGTGAAATTGGGCTATTTTACTTTCTGGAAATTCTTTTAGTAGGTTTTCATAAATTTTTCTAACTCCGTTTTCATAAAAGTTTGTAAAAATTATTATTTTCTCTTTATTTTCTACAATTTCTTTAACTATTTCTTTTAATCTTTCCATTTTAGGACTGCTTAAGCTAGAAGATGGGAAATTACATATTTGTCTTAGTTTTTGGATAGAATGGATTATGTTTTTCTTTAATATAAATCTAAATTGTTTGCTTTTTTTGTGTTTCTCTATTAAGTTTGTAATTCTTTCCTGTTCTGCTCCTAACACAAAATCATATTCCTGCTTTTGACTGGGTGATAATTGAAGTTTTTCTATAATTGCTGGTAGTTTTTCTGGAAGCTCTTTTAAAACATCTTTTTTTAGTCTTCGTAGCATTATTGGCTGGATTAATTTTCTTGCTTCTTCTGGAGTTAAATTTTTGTTAAACTGCCTATCTGGAAATAAAAACTCAAGTAAAGAAACTAACTCTTCTAAATTATTTTGGAGAGGAGTCCCTGATAATGCCCATCTGTATTTTGCAAATTTTGAAATTTGTTTAACTGCTTTTGTTTTTATAGCTTCAGGATTTTTTATATTATGTGCTTCATCTAATAAAATTAAATCAACAGTTTTTGCAAATTCTTCTAATCTAAATTCTTCATTATTAAAATCATTTTTTAATGTGTCATAAGAAACTATATAAACATGTGCATTTGTTTCCCATAGAAGTTTTCTTATAT
>WFXI01000103.1 GCA_015490675.1 Hydrogenothermaceae bacterium | reverse complement strand
GGGTTTATATTCCATATACCTATGACTACAAAAGAAAGCAATATGGAAACCTTTATTAAAACTATCCAGAACTCTGCCTTTCCAACTGCTTTAGAGCCAAAGAAGTTTAAAACTACAAAGATAGCTATAACAATTGCTTCTACAATTCCAAGTAAAAGAGGTGTAGATTTAACTCCTATGAGAGCTAAGAAATAGCCTGCAAAAGCTTTTGCAAATAAAGATATAGAAATTACATAGCTAAACCACATTAAAAAGCTTAAAGCTCCTGTTATTATATTGCTACCAAATCCTCTTAGTATAAACTCTATAGGTCCTGCATTTGACACAAACTTACTTCCAAGTTTTGCATAAGAATAAGCAACTGATAAAGAAATTAATCCAGCTAAAGCAAATGCTATTGGTAAATTAACTCCACAAATTTGGGCTCCAACTCCTAAAATAGAAAAAATACCAGCCCCTATCATTGTCCCTACTGCAAGGGACACAGCTTCCCAAAGACCCATTTTTTTCGAATTTGTCATTGTCTATCAAGCTCTTTAAATGCTTTATCTGATTGCTGAATTTGCCTATTATAACTATCTGGGTCTTTATAAATAATTTCCTTTGTAGAACAAGCTACTAAAAAAGCACTTAAGGCTAATACTAAAGTAATAAATTTCATTTTGCTTCCTCTATTTTATTTTTTATCCAGCCAGTAATGCATATTACCCTGAGGTGTATTTAGGAAAATATTATTATTTTTATTTTCTTTTATTGCTTCCATTAGTTTTTCTTGAACTTGTATTTCTTTCCACTTTAAGATGTTTTTATCTATAGACTTACTCAAAAGTTTATTAGCTTTTGCCTGTGCTTCTGCTTCAAGTAATTTAGCCTTTGCTCTTCCTTCTGCTTCTTTTACCTTTTTCTCTGCTTCTGCTTCTGCTCTTATGATTTTTTCTATTTTTTCTGTTTCTGCTTTAATTTTTCTAACTTCTTGTTCTTTTTTAGCTTTTTCTTCCACATATTTCATTTTTTCTGCTTCTTGTTTAGCAATTTGAACTTCCTCAATTTTTTGAGCAATTCTTGGTGGCAGTTTTATGTCTCTAAGTTGAACCCCAACAACTTCTACTTTGTTTTTTGAAACAGTCTTTATAGCTTTTTTTATCCCTTCTTCTATTTTTACCCCAATTTCCTGTCTTTTAACTGGGAGTTTTTCTGCTGGGTATTCTCCAATAACATCTCTAACAACATCTCTAATTGTTGGATTTACAAGCTTATCTTCCCAGTTCCAGCCCCATTCCTGTATCATTTCTGAGGCTTGGTCAGGTATGAGCCTATATTGGACAGTTAGTTCAATTCTAACTGGCAATCCCCTTTCATCTAAAACATTTATAGAAGGTTTTTCTATTAACCCTTCTTTATCTGGTCTATCTTGGTTTCCTTTATAATTAATTGTGTGAACTTTTACATCTACAATTTTTATATCTTGTATTATTGGGATTTTAAAATGGAGTCCTGGCATCAATTCTTCATTGTCAAATTTACCAAGTGTAATTTTAATTCCTACATTACCAGATTCTATCGTTTTAAAAGGTGAAAATATGAAAAGGAAAATAACAATTAATACAACTATAATTGGGACTATAGCAATTTTGCTCAAAATGTTAGAAGAGATGTCTTTATCCATATCTTCTCCTTTAAGAAAAATTTTTTATAAAATTTTTATAATCTTCTGGTGTATTTATGCTTTTATACATAAAAATAGCATTTTTAAATTGCCTTATCTCACTTTGATTAATAATTATTTTTTTTAAATTGTCAATCCACTTCATTAAAGACCTGTTTCCTTCATTAAAAAGTTTTTCTGCAATTTCTAAAGTCTTTGTTTTATAAATAGTATTAAACGGCTGCTTTTTACTATCTACAACAGGTAAGACCATATCGTATCCATCAATTTTTTTGGTCAAATACTTAATAAATTCTGTTGAAATAATAGGAATATCACAGGTAGATATAAAAACTTCTTTATTTTTAATTTCACTTTTTGCAGAAATAATACCATTTAAAGGTCCTTCATAAGGGTATAAATCTTTTACAAGAATCACTTGTGGAATATCTTTTATAATGGTTTCATAATCTTTAAAATCTCTGTTAACAACAACCACAATGTTATCTGAAACACTTGATAGATTTTCTAAAATATGTCTTAAAAAAGGCTTCCCCTTGTAATCTAGAAAAGCCTTATCTGTTCCCATTCTTTTACTTTGCCCTCCTGCAAGGACTATGCAGGAAAGGGACAATTATTCTTCTCCTTTTAATATTTTTAATAGTTCAAATAGCATCCAGAAAAGGTTAACTATGTCTAAAAATAGTGCTATTGCAATCTCTACAGGAGTTGATTTTTCATAAATCAATCTTGAAGTATCGTAAAGAATAAATGCAGAAAAAAGTAATGAACCCATTCCTGCCATTACAAAGTCTAAAGTCCTATTATCCCAAAACAAACCAACAACAGCCATAATTACAACAAGAATTAAACCTGTAAATAAGAAACTTCCCAGAAAGCTAAAATCTTTTTTAGTTATAAAAACATAAGCAGTTAAAGAACCAGTAATTAAAGCCGTTAACATAAAAGCCTGTTTGAAAATCTCGTATAAAACAGGCGAACTAAATATTACAGCTATTGCAGGTGCATCAAAAAATCCTACAACAAATGTAAAAACTCCAAAGAAAATGTAGCCTAAAGTATTTCTTTGATTAAAAATAGCAAGCATCATACTTCCTATTGTTGCAATTAAGGAAACTAACAAAAATCCCCATTTACCAAGGGATAGCATCTGTGGAACAAATTTTAAACCAACAATTGTTCCAAGGAACATAAGAAGAAATCCTAAACTTAAAAGTCCATAAGTTTTTACTATAAGGTCTGTTTTATTTCTTTCTACAGAAGTTTGAGCTGTTTGTAATTGCAATTATATTCCCTCCGATTTATTTTATTATTCTACATAATCTAACATTTTATAGGATTTTTGCAATGTATAAGTATTTATTTGGGCCAGTTTATTCCCGTAGATTTGGAATATCCCTTGGTGTTGATTTAAGTCCTGAAAAGAAAAGTTGTAATTTTGATTGTTTATACTGTGAACTTGGAAAAGCTAAACCTGTTTCTAATATATACAAAGAACATCAGCCTGAAGAAATAATAAATGAGATAAAAGATTTTCTATCTAAAAATAAAAATCCAGACTACATAACTATAACTGCAAATGGTGAGCCTACTTTATATTCAAAACTAGATAAGCTAATAGAAGAAATAAATAATATTAAAGGAAATACAAAAACTTTAATCCTGTCAAACTCATCAACTATTTACAAAAAGGATATACAAAAAACTTTAACAAAATTTGATACTGTAAAGCTTTCTCTAGATGCAGTAAGCGAAAACATTTTTAGAAAAATTGACAAACCTCTCAAAGGTATTTCAATTTCAAACATAATACAAGGAATGAAAGAATTTAGAAAAATATTTAAGAATGAGCTTATTATTGAAGTGTTAATTGTAAAATTTGTTAACGATGATTTGGAAGAAATAAAAAAATTAGCAAAAGTTTTGAGAGAAATTAATCCTGATAGGATTGATTTAGGCACAATAGATAGACCTCCTGCATATAGAGTTTTTCCTGTTAATAATGAGGAACTTGATGAGCTTGCTGAAATTTTTGAGAATAAGGGCTTAAATGTAAATGTAGTTGAAAGAAAAGGAATTTACGCCCCAGAGTTTGAATTAACAGAATTAGAAATTATTAATACATTGAAAAAAAGACCATTGACAACAGAAGATATAGAAAATATCTTCACTTTTGAAACAAAAAGGAAAATAGAAAGATTAGAAAAAGAAGGTAAAATAAAAAGAAAAATTATTAATGGTAAAGAGTTTCTTTGTGCAATAAGTTAAATAGAATAAGCTAAGTAGCAATCTCTTCCTTTTCCATCCTTTGTAGAGCTCTTTTTCTTAAAAATCTTTCTAAATCTACAATTAGTGGTGCTGCTACATATATAGATGAATATGTTCCAAAAATAATACCTATTAAAAGGGCTAATGAAAATCCTTTTAAAGATTCTCCACCAAAAAGATATAGTGCTAAAACAGAAAAAATAGTAGTTCCAGAAGTGATAATAGTTCTAGATAAGTTTTCGTTTATACTTTGATTAACAAGAGCAAGTAAGTTTTTCTTTCCCCTTATTTTTAAGTTTTCTCTTATCCTATCAAATATTATTATTGTATCGTTTAAAGAATATCCTAAAACTGTCAGTATTGCTGCGATAACTGAAAGATTAATTTCTTGAT
>WFXI01000102.1 GCA_015490675.1 Hydrogenothermaceae bacterium | reverse complement strand
AATAAAAAATATAAAACAAGTGTTAAAGGGCAAAAAAGTTTTAAAGTTTAAAGTTTTAGGTAGAGAGAAAGATAAAATAAGACTTGGTTTAAAGCAATTTAAAGAAAATCCATGGGAAGAATTCTTATCTAAGCATAAAGTAGGAGACTATCTAAAAGGAAAAGTTATTAAGATGATAGACAGAGGAGCTTTTGTAGAACTTGCTGAAGATGTAGAAGGATTTGTTCCTGTAAATGAAATATCAAAAGAAAAAATTGAAATTCCAAGCGATAAATTATCTTTAGGACAGGAAATAACAGCAAAAATAATAAAAATAAAAGGGAATGATATTATCTTAAGTATTAAAGCTATAGAAAAAGACAAAGAGAAAAAGGAAATAGAAGAAATTTTAAATAAAGTAAAACCAAAAGGAGAAGGATTAGGAACATTAGGAGAACTTATTAAGAAAAAACTAGAAGAAAGAAAACAAAAAGGAGCTTAAATGCTTTTAGATATAGGGCTTTTTATAGGAGGACTTTTATTAATATTAGCTGCTGGAGAACTTTTTACAAACGGAATTGAGGCAATTGGAGACAAATTAAATCTTTCTAAAAACTTTACTGGTAGTGTCCTTGCAGCTGTTGGAACTGCACTACCTGAAACAATTTTGCCAATTATCGCAGTGATATTTTTTTCAGAAAGTGCAGGAACAGAGATTGGTATTGGTGCAATCCTTGGAGCACCATTTATGCTCTCTACTTTAGCATTTCCTTTAGTTGGAATAACAGTTTTGATTGGTTACTTGCTTAAAAAAAGAAACATTTCTCTAAATATAGAAGAAGTAGGACTAAGGAGAGATTTAGTATTTTTCCTATTTGCTTATAGTATAGCTCTTTTTATTGTGCCATATGAAAATCATATGTTAAGAATACTAACAGCTATATTCCTGCTTGGACTTTACTTTTTCTATGTGTATTTAACATTTAGAGGCGAAAGCGAAGATATGGAAGAAGTAGAACATTTATACTTTGCACCAAAATCTGAAAATCCGCCTTTATTCTTAATGATATTTCAAGTAGTAGTATCTCTTACACTGATGATAGGAGGAGCACACGCATTTGTTCATGGAATAGAAAGTATTTCCCTTCAATTTGGATTATCACCACTTTTATTTTCTCTACTTGTTGCACCAATAGCTACAGAATTACCAGAAAAAGTAAATAGTATTTTATGGATATTAAGAGGAAAAGATAGTCTAGCTATAGGAAACATAAGTGGAGCAATGGTTTTTCAAAGCACAATTCCTGTTAGTTTTGGAGTTGTGTTTACACATTGGAATTTAGATGGGCTTGCATTTGTTTCTGGTATCTTTGCAATTATAGCAGGGTTCTTTGCTTTAACTTTATCGTATGCAAATAAAAAACTTATACCTTTTGGCTTTACTGCTGGAATAGTTTTATATTTAATATATGTGTATATGGCAGTTTCTAGCATAAAAGTATAAGAGGGGATTTTATGGAATTTGAAAAAAAGTTAATGGATTTACAGGATAAGATAGAAATTTTAAGGGAAAAAGTAAAAAAGGGAGAAAAACAGTATTTAGATGAACTTATAAAATTAAGAAGAGAATTTAAAGAATTAGGAAGAAAATATATAGAAAACCTGACTGCATGGGAAAAAACACAGCTTGCAAGACATCCTAAAAGACCTCATACAATAGATTATATAAATAATGTTTTTACAGGATTTATTGAGCTACACGGTGATAGAAGATTTGCAGATGATAAAGCAATAATTGCAGGATTTGCATTTTTAGGAGATATACCTGTCTGTGTTATAGGACACGAAAAAGGAAGAGATACAAAAGAAAAAATAGAAAGAAATTTTGGTATGCCTCATCCTGAAGGTTATCGAAAAGCTATTAGAGTTATGAAACTTGCAGAAAAATTTAACAGACCTGTTATTACATTTATAGATACTCCCGGAGCTTATCCTGGGATAGGAGCAGAGGAAAGAGGACAATCTCAGGCAATTGCAGAAAGCATAGCCACAATGGCAGACCTGAAAGTTCCAACTATTTCAATAGTTATAGGAGAAGGAGGAAGTGGAGGAGCTTTAGCTCTTGGCATTGGGAATAAGGTTATGATGCTTGAAAACTCTATTTATTCTGTGATTTCACCTGAAGGATGTGCAGCGATTTTATACAAAACACAAGAAAAAGCACCTGTTGCAGCAGAGGCTCTCAAAATAACAGCTAAAGATTTATTAGAACTTGGAGTTATAGATGAAATAATCCCTGAACCTTGTGGAGGAGCTCATTTACAACCTAAAAAGGCATATAGATTAGTAAAAAGAGCTATAAGAAAAGCTCTAAAAGAATTAAATAACTTATCTCCTGAAGAATTAGTTAACCAACGGGAAAATAAATTCTATTCTATGGGTAAATTTATAGAGGCTTAAAATGGTATATTTACAGCTGTTTTTTAACTTTCTTTTTATTATAGGACTAATAGCTGGTAGTATTTCAGGTTTTAACTTGTGGAGAATTTCTAGAAAATTTGCAAAAAGTTTAAAAAGTTCTCTACCAGAGCATTACTCACAGAGCTTTTTAGATTTAGCTAATCCAAATAAATATAAAAATTTAAATTTAGACATACAGTCAGTAATAACTGATAGCGAAAATACATCAGATTTATCCAGCTTAAGAACTTCAATAAATAAAATAAAAAATAAATATTATCTTAAAGATAGCTTTGAAGAATTTTTAATTGGAGAAATTGAAAAATTTAAAGAAAATATAATGTTATGGAAAAAATTAGGTAACTTTGCTGTGTGGGCAAGTTTAATTGGAGCTATTGGTTCTATAATTTTTATTATTTTATGAAGAAAGTTTAACAAATTCTTAATAACTTCTTAACAGAATTTTATTAGACTTTAGTAAAAAGACAAAATGAAACAGGAGAAAAAATGAAGAAAACAAAAATTGTAGCAACTTTAGGTCCTGCCACATCTACAGAAGAAAAGATAGAAGAGTTAATAAATGCAGGAATTGATGTATTTAGATTCAACTTTTCACACGGAGACCACGAGACTCACAAAGAAAACTTAAAAAAAGTTAGGAAAATTGCAGAAAAGCTAGGTAAACATACAGCAGTTTTACAAGATTTATCAGGACCAAAAATAAGGCTTGGAGAGGTAGAAGAGCCTTTTCATGTTCATTATGGATATGAATTTAAAATTCTAAAAAATCAAATCAAAGGAAACAAAGAAGCTGTAAGCCTTAATTATCCAGAAATTTTAGACCAGCTAAATATTGGAGATTACATATATGTAGCTGATGGTTTAATTAGATTAAAAGTTGAAGAAAAAGATAATGAAGGAGTAGTAGTAAAAACTATTGTTGGAGGAATGATTTCTTCTAGAAAAGGAGTTAATTTTCCAAGTGTAAAACTAAACATTTCTGCAATAACAGAAAAAGACATAAAGGATATAGAATTTGCCGTTAAAGAAGGAATTGATATTATAGCTCTTTCTTTCGTGAAAGAAGCGAAAGATGTTATAAAAGCTAAAGAAATAATTTCAAAATTTGGAGGGAATCAGCCTTTATTTGCAAAAATAGAAAAACACGAAGCAGTAGAAAACATAGATGAGATTATAGAAGTAGCAGATGGAATAATGGTTGCTAGAGGAGATTTAGGAGTTGAGGTAGATATTGAAAAAGTTCCTATTATTCAAAAAATGATAATTAAAAAATGTAACAAAGCAGGTAAGCCAGTTATTACAGCAACACAAATGCTAACTTCAATGCTTTCTTCTGTAAGACCAACAAGAGCAGAGGTTTCTGATATTGCAAATGCAGTTTTAGATGGAACAGATGCTGTTATGCTTTCTGATGAAACAGCAGTAGGTAAATACCCAGTAGAAGCAGTAAAAGTAATGGCTAAAACAATTATAGAGGCAGAAAAGGTTTACGATTACTACAAAGAATACGATATAAAGGGAGATAGAACATTATCAATAGCTTTCTCTGCTAGCGAGCTTGCAGAAAAAATAAATGCAAAAGCAATAGCAACATTTACAAAATCTGGAAGAACTGCAAGAAATGTATCTAAATTTAGACCAAAATCCCCAATTTTAGCAATTACCCACGACATAGAAACTTTAAGAAGATTAAATATAGTTTGGGGAGTTGTTCCTTATATGTGTATAGAAGATGAAGTTGACTCAGATAAGCTACTTTGCAGATTTGTAAATAAAGCCTATAAAGAAAAATACACAAAAGATGACCAAATTATAGCTCTTGTAGGTTTTGTAGGAGGTATAACAGGTTCTACAAGTATAATAAGAGTCTTAGGTAAAGATGATATTGAGTATATGTTGGATACTGAATGTAAGGGGTAATTCAATACCCCTTTAAACTATTAACTGCTTTCTTTTTAATCTCCATAAATTAACGATAGAATATATTGCAGGTATTACAACAAGTGTTAAAATTGCAGAAGATACAACACCACCAATCATTGGAGCAGCAATTCTTTGCATTACTTCACTACCTACTCCTGTGATATACATAAGAGGAATTAAACCAGCTAAGATTGTAGAAACTGTCATCATCTTAGGTCTAACTCTCAAGACAGCACCTTCGTAAACAGCCTTGAAGAATATATCTTTAGTTATTTTTCCATGTTCTTTTAGTTTGCCTTTAACAGCATCTTCTAGATATATAACCATAACTATTGCAGTTT
>WFXI01000101.1 GCA_015490675.1 Hydrogenothermaceae bacterium | reverse complement strand
TGAATAGACATATTTACAGGAATTACATAATTAACCTCACAATTATCTATGCAAATCTCTTTTACAATATCAGCTAAAGGTTTTATAGTAGTTGTTATTTTTATCTTTGCAAAAGATAAACTAAACAATAGCAGTAAAAAAGCAATTAACAACCTCATTTAAACCTCTTTTAGAAGAATGTTCCTAAAACAAAACCAAATCTAGATTTACCAACTCTCGGTGGTGGATTTGAAACTATACCATAATATATATCTATTGGTGCCATTGGTGTTACAATTTTTAAGCCAAAACCATAGGAAGTATATATTCTCCCTTTTAAATCGTTGAAAGAATTAAATCCTCTACCTTGATCTACAAAAACATATCCCCATAAAAATTTTTCAATAAGAGGATGGCTAATTTGATAATTTAAAATAAGTTCATTTTCGGCTCCTAGGGGATTCAAATATTCATCATAAGGACCTGCCATTCCATAATCAAAACCTCTTATAGTAAAATCTCCTCCTACAAAGAAGTATTCATCTAGAGGTATCTCTTTACTTATAGGTCTTACCAAACCATACCTTGCCTTAAATGAGAAAATAAAGTCAGTCCATAGTAAGTGATCAGGAATTATAAATGAAGCACTTGTATATGCCTTATAAAAATCTCTCGTTCCAGTTCCAAGTTTTATATTTAAGGTTAAATCAGAACCTTGGGTAGGTAAAATAGGATTATCTACAGTATTCCTATTTATAAACCAATATAGAGAATATAAATCGTAAGGGCCAGATTGTTTTTGTATATAGTAAGGAACCTCTGGTTGTACATCTTTGATATTTCCTTTTTCTAAAGTTAAACCTACTCCTGTTCTATAATATTCTTTAAATTCCATTGAAATAGATGGAGAAAAACCTAATTTTTGAGAAACAAAAGTTCCATAATCAACATATTTATCATATAAGCTAAATCCTAAGTCCAGTGGTTTATAAAAAGCCCATTTATGAAGATAGGAGACTTCATTATTTCTATACTGAGAACCTACAGTTAAAGATACACTTACTGTATCTCCTGTTCCCATAAAATTTCCTTTCTTTATCGAAGCAAAGAAGGATAATCCAGTTAACTGACTATATCCTGCCCCTACTGAAATTTGACCTGTGAATCTTTCTTGAACATTAACATCAACATCTAACTTATTATCATCCCTAAATTTAGGATTAAATCCTATACCGTTATAAAAACCTAATCTATATAATCTAGCCTGAGATCTAAACAAAGATTTTCTTTTGAATAAATCTCCAGGAGCAAATCTTAACTCTCTTCTAATTACATAGTCTCTTGATTCATAGTTACCATAAATATTTACAAAATTTACATAATAAATACTCCCTTTATTTATGTTATAAACCACTTTTACTAATTTATTTTCCCTATCTAAGATTTTCTCATCTTCTACTCTAGTAAATAGATATCCTAGCTCTGTATATTTATCTACAATTTCATTTTTTATTTTCTTAATTAATTCACCATTATAGAAATCTCCTATTTTTAATTCTCTTTTAAATTTTTCTAAAATCTCGTCCTTTGTATATAAATCATTATTCTTAAATTCTATACCTGAAAGTTTATATTGTGGCCCTTCTTTAATTTTAATGAAAATATAGTATTCTTCACCATTTTTTAATTCTATTTTAGGATCTTCTATTTCAACTTCAAAAAAGCCTTTATTTAAATAAAGTTCTCTTATTTTTTCAATATCTTCATATAAAACTTCTTTCTCTAGTCTAGGATGTATCCGAAGTTTCCATATATTTCTCTCTTTTGTTTCCATAACATCTTCTATCTCATCTTCATCTAACTCTTTATTACCAATAATTACAATTTCCTTTATATATGCTTTCTTACCTTCATCTATTTTGAAAACCAGAATATTACCTTTGAAATAGTAGCTTACCTTAGCTTTGTAAAACCCTTTCTTTTCATAGTATTTGAGAATTTTCTTTCTCATTTCTTCAATTTCTTCTATAGAAAAAACCCTTCCCAACCCTTTTTTCAAAGAGTGAAGTTTTTCAGACAATTCAGGACCTAATGTTGAAAAAAATGGGACAGTCCCTACCTCTTCTCTTTTTTCTTCTATACCCAACTCTTGTAACAAATCATCTGAAGAAATATCATCATTACCTTCAAATTCAATCTTTTGGACTACTGGAAGTTCCTTAAAAACAAAAATGAGGTCAATACCGTTTTCTGTATATCTTGTATAGGTTTCAATTTCCCTAAAATAGCCTAATTTATAAAGATCTTTTAATGTAGAAACAATATCATCTCTAACAACAATTGCTCCTTTTTTTAATGGAATAAGAGGCTTGATAATTTCTGGTTTTATATACTTTAGTCCTTTTATTTCTATTTTTTCTAATTTATAAACTTTTTCTACTGTTTTTGAATAAGTATCTGGATTTATAGAAGTGGAATTTTTTTCTTGAGAGTATGAAAAAGAAAAACAAAATAAGAAAAGGAGGAAAAATCCTCCTATTAAGTTTATGCAGTTTGAACTGCTTCTTTTTTGGATTTTTTCTGTTTTGTTTGTTTTTTGGATTTTTTCACTTTTATAGTTGGTGTTCCATCCTTTGATAAGGTTACTTCTGCTACCGAACCAGCAGGTAATTTGCCTTTTAAAATTTCCTCTGCCAGTAAATCTTCTACTAGAGATTGGAGAGCTCTCTTGATACTTCTTGCTCCATATTCTGGTTTGAATTCTTTGTCTATCAGATAATCTACGAACTTCTTCGAAAGTTTTACAGTTATTTCCCATTCACTTAACCTTTTATTTATCTCTTTTAGTTGAATATCAATTATACCTTTAACAACTTCTTTATCCAATGGCTTAAATACAATAATATCATCTAATCTATTTAAAAACTCTGGTGAGAAGTGCTTTTTAACTTGTTGTAATACATTCTTTTTCATCTCTTCGTAATCTAAGAGAGTAGACTTTTGCTCAAACCCCATTTTATTGCTTTCCAGTATTAATCTAGCTCCAAGGTTTGAAGTCATAATAATAATGGTATTACTAAAATCAACAACTCTTCCAAAAGAATCTGTTAATCTTCCATCATCAAATATTTGTAAGAATATGTTAAACACATCTGGATGGGCCTTTTCTATTTCATCAAATAGTAAAACTGAATAAGGTCTTCTTCTAACTGCCTCTGTTAACTGCCCTCCTTCTTCGTATCCAACATATCCTGGAGGTGCACCAATTAGTCTAGAAACTGTATGTTTTTCCATGTATTCAGACATATCAAATCTAATTAAAGCCTCTTCAGTTCCAAAGAGGTATTCTGCTAAGGCTTTTGCTGTTTCAGTTTTACCAACTCCTGTCGGTCCAAGGAACATAAATACTCCTATTGGCCTGTGCTGCCCTTTTAAACCTACACTGTTTCTTCTTATAGCTTTAGATATTGCTTTTATAGCTTCATCTTGGTCAACAACTCTCTTATGTAATTCTTCCTCTATATGAAGTAGTTTTTCAGCTTCTGTTTCTGTTAATCTTGCAACAGGTATACCTGTCCATTTAGCTACAACTTGAGCGATATCTTCTGCTTTAACTTTTGGCTTCTTAACTTTTTTCTTGTCTTTCCATTCTGCTTTTAATGTTTCAAATTTAGCCCTTAGTTTTAGTTCTTCATCTCTTAATTTTGCTGCTTTTTCATAATCTTGTTCTTTTGCTGCCTGAGCTTTTTCTTCTTCTATTTTCTTTATTTTTTCTTCTAACTTTTTAAGTTTTGGAGGAAGTTCCAACTCTCTTAACCTTACCCAAGCTCCAGCTTCATCTATAAGGTCTATTGCTTTATCTGGTAATTGCCTATCTGTTATGTATTTAACCGAATATTCAACAGCCTTTTCTATTGCTTCTTTTGTATATTCAACTTCGTGAAATTCTTCAAATTTATGCTTTAATCCCATTAGTATTTTTACAGCATCTTCAGGAGAAGGTGGTTCTACTAATACAGGTTGAAATCTTCTTTCTAATGCTCCATCTTTTTCTATATATTTTCTGTATTCATCAATAGTTGTAGCACCAATTACCTGTATTTCCCCTCTAGCAAGTGCTGGTTTTAACATATTGGATGCATCTATTGAACCTTCAGCAGCTCCTGCTCCAACAAGGGTATGAAGCTCATCTATAAATAAGATAATGTATGGTGCTTTTTCTAGTTCTTTAAGTATATTTTTTAGCCTTTCTTCAAATTGTCCTCTGTATTTTGTTCCTGCAACTAATGCAGCAAGGTCTAATGCAACAATTCTTTTACCTTGAAGTGGTTCTGGAACTGTTTTATCTGCTATTCTTTGAGCCAGACCTTCGACAATAGAAGTTTTACCAACTCCTGGCTCACCTATTAAAACAGGGTTGTTTTTTCTTCTTCTTGATAAGATTTGGATAACCCTATCTATCTCTTTATCTCTACCTACAACAGGGTCTAATTTTCCTTCCCTTGCTAAAGCAGTTAAGTCTCTAGAAAATCTATCTATATTAGGTGTTGGAACTTGTTTAACTTGCTCTTGTGGTGGTATTTCTCCAAGAATTTGAAGTATTTCTCTTCTTATTGAATACTCATCTATTCCAAAACCTCTTAAAACTCTTCCTCCAAGTCCTGTTTTTTCTCTAACTACTCCAATTAACAAATGCTCTGGTCCTACAAACTGGTGATGTAAAATTCTAGCCTCTTCTACTGCAAACTCTAATACTCTTTTTGCATCAGGTGCAAATAAAACCTCTCCAACATGAGAGCCTTTTACCATTTGAGCTGTTAATGTTCTTTTAACTTTGTCTATTGTAAGACCAAACCTTGATAAGACTAAAACTGGAATATCCTCTTCTTCAAGTAAAGATAGAAGTAAATGCTCGCTACCTAAATAGTTATTTTTATATTCTAATGCTATTTCTCTAGCATTTAATATTACTTTTCTTGCCCTTTCTGTAAATTTTTCAAACATATCTAAATACCTCTATTTTAATTTTTATATAAAAGCTCTAATGAATATTATACTCTTCTTTAAAATTTCAAGGATTTTTGCTAAAAATTAAACCATCCTTCATATAGTAAATATACTGGCAATATTTTGCTACATCAATATCGTGAGTAGCAATGACTATACTCACATTATCTTTTTCGTTAAGTTCTTTCAAAATCTCCATTACTTTTTTACTATTCTCAGAATCTAAATTACCTGTTGGCTCATCTGCAATAATTATCGAAGGTCTATTTATTATAGCTCTTGCAATTGCTACCCTTTGTTGCTGTCCTCCTGATAGTTGAGATGGTTTATGATTTAATCTGTCTTTTAGTCCTAGCTTTGTTAATATTTCTTCAGCTTTTTTAAAAGCCTCTTTTTTATTATTCTTATAAAGAAGATACGCTAAAGCTACATTTTCTAAAGCTGTAAATTCTGGAAGTAAGTGGTGAAATTGGAAAACAAAACCTATTTCTTTATTTCTAAGTCTTGCAAGTTGTTTTTCACTTAAGGAAAAAACATCCTTACCATTTATGTAAACCTTTCCCTCTGTAGGGGTATCAATTGTGCCGAGAATATGTAGTAATGTACTTTTACCAGACCCAGAAGGTCCCATAATTGCAACCATTTCGCCTTTCTCTAAAGAAAAATTCACTCCTTTTAGAGCCTCTACTTTTTCATTATCGCCTACAAAAACTTTTTTTATATTTTCTGCTTTTAGAGCTTTACTATTCATATCTTAAAACCTGCGCAGGAATTTCTCTTGAAGCAAAATAAGCAGGAAGTATTGAAGAGATAAAACAGATTAGAATTGAACTTATTGAAACAGCCAAAACATCAAAAATAGATGTTTTTAAAGGTAGATACTCCATCATATAAACTTCAGGATTTAATCTTACTAGTTGGTATGTATCTGCAACATAAATGATTCCAAGACCTATAATTACACCCAAGATTGTTCCAATAATTCCAAGAAGAAGGCCTTGCCATAAAAATATCTTTAAAATAAATCCATTACTTGCTCCAATTGTTTTTAGTATTGCTATATCTTTTCTTTTTTCTCTGGATTTTGCAATAAGCAGACTAGAAATATTAAATGAGGCTACTAAAACAATTAACGCTATTACTAAAAACATAGCAAGTTTTTCAAACTCTAAAGCCTGAAATAAGCTTTTATTTATATCTATCCACGTTCTAACCATATATGGAAAGTCTAATTTACTATCTAGATACTTTGCAACTTCATTTGCTTTATAAGGGTCTGTTAATAAAAACTGTATTCCTGTTATCTGACTTTTCATATCAAGTAGCATTTGAGCAGTTTTTAGATTCATCCCAACAAATGAACTGTCAAAGTCATACATTCCAAAATACGCAATTGCTCCAACTTTAACTTTTAAAATTTTAGGTATGTATCCCAGTGCTGTTTTTCTACCAAAAGGTGAAATTAACTTGATTTTATCTCCTACAGAAACACCTAAAGAAATTGCTAAATCTCTACCAATTACTACAGTTTTATCATTTTTAATACTATCAAATGAACCTTCTACAATAAATTTATCTAAATTCATAATTTTCTTTTCTTTTTCAGGGTCAACTCCTCTAATAAAAATACTTTCAACAGACGAGCCAATAGAAGCAAGTGCTTGAGAGTATATAAAGTATTCATAATCTTTTACATATGGAATATTTCCAAGTTTTTTTAATAGCTGGTCTGCTTCTTCGTCAAAAAATTTATTTGTTACTTTCATTAGTATTACTTGAGGTGTTGTTTGAAGGATTTTTTCTTTTAATCCATACTGAAAACCTGACATTACAGCAAGGGTTATTAAAAGTGCGGAGACTCCAACAATCACCCCTAGAAGAGAAATTAAAGCCATAAAAGATAAAGCTTTGCTTTTTACAGAAAGTAAGTATCTAAAAGCTATTTGTATATAAAGCGGCATAAACTAATTATAACTCCTCAAAAAGAGTTGCGATTATATCTGTCATTGAAATAATTCCTTCAAGTTGATTATTATCAACAACAAGTAGTCTTTTTATATTAAAGTTTACCATCATTTTTGCTGCATATTTTATTTCTACATCTTTAGAAATAGTTACAGCAGGCTTTACAGCTATATCATAAACATTTAAAAGGTCTATATCTCCATCTTCTGCAAAAACAGCCTTCAAAATACTTGTATATGTTATTATTCCGTAAGTATCGTGTTCGTGCTGTTTATCTACAATTAGAGACTGGACTTTTTTTTCTTTCATTTTTGCAAGTGCTTCCTTTAAAGAGGCAAGTGGCGAAATCGTTTCAACATTTGTTTGCATTACATCTTTAACTAAAATTTGCTTCCCCATTATATTTCCTCCTTAATTTTTTCTGTAAATTTGGCAATTTGTATTTTATCTATACCTGCAAGATGTTCTATAGGAATAGTAAAGGCAATTCCATGGTCTTCTTCTTCAAGGTTTAATTCTTTATTTAATGCCTTTAAAACATCTAACGCTAACTTTCGCTCTAAAACATAAATTAAAATACTTTCCCTTCCTTCGTAAGTTAGCCCAAAGAATGTTTTCTTTTCTCTAGCTCCAATTCCCCTTGCAGTTAAAATAGTAACTCCAGAAGCTCCTGCATTTTTTGCAATCTCGATTGCTTTATCTTCTAATTCTTCTGCAACAATAGCAACTAAAACTGAAAATTTCATTTTAGCTTTCCTCCTTTTTTATAAACTCTGAAAGCATCCCATAACCCATTACTGTAACCATTGGAAATAAAGATGCAAAAGCAATTAATCCAAATCCATCTATTAATGGATTTCTTCCTTCTATGTTAGATGCCAGTCCAAGCCCAAGAGCAGCTACAAGAGGAACTGTAACAGTAGAAGTTGTAACTCCTCCTGAATCGTAAGCAATGGGGATAATGTATCTAGGTGCAAAGTAAGTCATAATAATTACAATTATATATCCAACAATTATATAGTAATGAATACTATCACCAACAACAATCCTATAACAACCTAAAGCAATACCAATTCCAACGCCTAAAGCAACAAAAACCCTTAATATAAAGTCATTAATTTTTCCTGCACTTACCTCTTTTGCTTTTAAAGCAACAGCAATTAGAGCTGGTTCTGCCATAGTTGTAGCAAACCCTATTAAAAATCCAAATAAATAAATTAGCCACATATTACCCATTTGTGTAAGTTGTAAAGCCATACTTTCACCAAGGGGGAATAATCCCATCTCTAGACCAACTAAAAATGAATATAAGCCTATAATCACAAATAAGATTCCAAGTCCTATCTTATGTAAATGTGGAATAGGTTTTTTTATGATTACAAGTTGAAAGAAGAACACAACAAACAGTATAGGTAAAATATCTTTTATCACACTAAGAAGACCATAAATAATATCCATAAACCAGTTTGAATATGTTTCTACTTCTTTTTCTACAACATCTTTTGTTTGATTAGCAATTTCTGTAACTGTCTGAGTAGTAGAAGTATCTCCCAAAAGTGTATAAACAATAATTCCATAAATCTGAACAAATATCATAGGTGTTAAAGAAGCAAAAGCAATAAGCCCAAATCCATCTATAACTGGATTTCTTCCTTTTATTGAAGATGCTAAACCAATACCAAGAGCTGTCACTAAAGGAACTGTAACAGTAGAAGTTGTAACTCCTCCTGAGTCATATGCAAGTCCAACAATCTCTGGAGGGGTAAAGAATGTGATTAAAACAACAATTATGTATCCAACAATTATGTAGTAATGAATAGGGTGACCTAAAATTATCCTTAAAACACCAAGTAATATTGCAAATCCAACAGACAAAGCAACAGTAAACCGAAGCCAAAAAGCATCTATTTTCCCACCACTAATAACCTGAGCCTTCTCTGCAATAGCAATTAGTGCTGGTTCTGCAATAGTTGTAGAAAATCCTATTAGAAATGCAAATAATAAAAGCCAAAATAATGAACCTTTTCGTGCAAATTCATTTGCTAGATTTTCTCCAAGAGGGAATATTCCAACTTCAAGTCCCTGAATAAATATAGCAAGCCCAAAAGCAACAACACCAAGACCAATAGCTATTGATATAGTGTTATCAGGAACACTCCTAATTATAAAAGCTTGAAAAATAACAATTACTGCAATTATAGGTGTTAAATCCCTAATAGAATCTTTTAGAAGAGATAAAAAAAGTTTTAATTGTTCCAAAATACTCCCCTAAGTCATAATTAATTTTTAGATTTTGTTGTATTTTAATTTTTTAATTGAGAATAAATAAACAAAATAACTTTGTCAAGGAGGACAGGCTTTTGAGGACTGAAAAACTTCTTGCTCCATCAATTTTATCAGCAGATTTTTCTAAGCTCGGTGAAGAAATAAAAACAGCAGAAGAAGCAGGAGCAGATATTATTCATCTAGACATAATGGATGGAAGGTATGTTCCAAATATTACCTTTGGAATACCTGTTGTTGAAAAAATAAGGAAAACGACAGATTTACCTTTTGACGCCCATTTAATGATTGTGGAACCTGAAAAGTATGTAGAAGATTTTATAAAAGCTGGAGTTAATATGATTTCTTTTCATATGGATGCCACTATTCATTCTCATAGGCTTGTAGATAAAATAAAAAATTTAGGAGCAAAAGCAGGTGTTGTTTTAAATCCTGCAACTCCAGTTAATACATTAGAAGAAATAATTTATTACATAGACTATGTTCTTATAATGTCTGTAAACCCTGGTTTTGGTGGACAAAAATTTATTCCTCAAACCTTAAATAAAGTATCAAAATTGAAAAATCTGATGAAAGAAACAGGAAGAGAAGATATTTTAATTGAAATAGATGGTGGAATAAACGCAGAAAATATAAGCAAAGTATCCAAAGAAGGAGTAAATATTTTTGTAGCTGGTAGTGCAGTGTTTAAAGGAGACATAAAAGAAAATATTAAAAAGTTAAAAGAGGAAATGTATGTTCTCTAACAAAGCAAAAGAGGAATTAGGAAAACTTTTTATAAACATGGCTTTGGCTAGTTTTGTTTTCGCAATTTTACAGCCTATTTTACAAAACAATCAAACAGTTGTAAATTTTATAATAGGAATAACATTTTGGCTTATATTTTCTTTTATTGGAGTTTTATTTTTAAATAAAGCTGATAAGATTAAGGAGAAACAAAATGGAAAGTAATACATTTTGGTTATTTATGACATTTTTAATACCTGCTATTGTAGGCATTATACTATTGTTTTTAGATTCAAAATTTACTAGAGGTAAAGTAAATTGAGCTACGAAATTAGAACCTGGCCAGATAAAATTTTAAAGAAAAAAATGAAAGAAGTAGATTTTTTTGATGATAAATTAAAAGAGCTTGTTGATATTATGTTTAAGAGAATGTATGAACTAGAAGGAGTAGGTTTAGCTGCTAATCAAATAGGAATTCCTTATCAAATTTTAGTTTTAGATACAAACACAAAAAAGTACGATGGTCAGGAAGGAGAAGAAGGAGTTAAAATGGCTCTTGTTAATCCAAAAATAGTAGAAAAATCTGGAGAAGTTGAATCTACTGAAGGATGTTTAAGTTTTCCCGGAGTCCAAATCACAATTCCTAGAGCAGAAAGAGTAAAAGTTATAGCTCAGGATTTAGAAGGAAAAGAAATAGAAATAGATACTGATGGATTTTTAGCTATAGTTTTACAGCACGAAATAGACCATCTAAATGGAATTCCATTTATAAATTACCTATCTCCAGTAAAAAGAAAACTAGTTTTAGAAAAATATATGAAATCACTAAAAGAAATGGCAAGAGCGTAAGTTTATGTTTCCAGAACTAATAAAAATCGGTGATTTTTCCATACATACTTACGGAGTATTGGTAGCTCTTGGCATCTTAAGTGCCTACTTTATAAGTATCTATTTAACAAAAAAAGAGAACCTACCTGTTAATAAAATTGAAAACCTTTTTATTTTTACAACAATTGGTGGAATTATAGGAGCTAGAATAGCATATGTATTAGAACATCCAGAACAAATGAAATCTTTTATTGATTATATAGCAGTTTGGAAGGGAGGTATTGACTGGTTTGGAGCATTTATCGGAGGAGCAATTACTGCTATATACTTAATAAGAAAATATAAACTTAATTTCTGGAAGTTATCTGATATAGCAGGTATAGCTATACCCCTTGGACACTTTTTCGGCAGAATTGGTTGTACCTGTGCAGGTTGCTGTTATGGAAAACCTGTTCCTGAAGATTCTTTATTTAAGGATTTTGCAATAAAGTTTCCTGATAATCCAAATACTGTTGCACCACCAGATATTCCTTTATATCCAACACAACCAGCAGAAGCCATTGGAAACTTAGCAATATTTGGAATTTTATTTTTTCTATACAGATATAAAAAATTTGACGGACAAATATTTAGTCTTTATTTAATCTTTTATGGAATAGAAAGATTCTTGCTTGAATACTGGCGAGGAGTTACACCTCCTATTGAATACATTGGGTTAACCTGGAATCAGGTAGTTGCTGTATTAATGATTATATCTGGTATAATTATTAATATATATAGGTTAAAAGCCGATAATTGAACTTTAGATAAGAATTTTAGTTAGAGGAACTTTTGGAAAATCAGCAATTAATATATGAAGCTGTATTTAAGCTTCTAGATAATATAACAGATATTGTTTATGTTTTAGAAAAAGATAAAAATACTGGTAAATTCCTAAAAATTTATACAAATAAAAGATTGTTAGAAATTACTGACCTTGAGTATAAAAACATCATTGGTAAACCTCACAATGAATTCCTTCCTGCTGAAATAGCAAACTTCTGTGATAAAAGTAATGAAATAATAGAAAATACAAAAAAGCCATTCTCTGCAAAAAAAGAGTTTGAATTTAATGGCAAAAAACTATACTTTGAATTCACTAAAATACCTATTTTTGATAAAGAAGGTAATATAATTGCGATAGCTGGATGGGCAAAAGATATTACAGAACTAGTTTTAGCTAACAAAAAAGAAAAAAATCTTAACAGAAAATTAATAAATCTTTTAGAAAAAGACCAAACAACAGGTTTACTGAATAAAAATGCACTGGAAAAAATAATAAGAAACTTTTCAAGGAAAAATAAAAACTTTAGTTTAATCGTTTTTGATATAGATAACTTTAAGTTTATTAACCAAATATATGGCTTTAAACTAGGGGATTTTGTTCTTCAAACAGTTGCTAAAAACATTAAAAAACTTGCAAAGAGTTATTTAGAAAAACCTATAGTAGCTAGAATAGGAAACGACCAGATAGCTATATTTTTTGATTGTGTTAATCTTAATTTTGCTTCTAATATAGCAAAGGAAATAAAAGAAAAACTAGAAAGTATAAAAATAAATTTAAAAGGCTCAGAAATTTCATTAACCTTTACTGTAGCAGTTTATTGTCAATGCATAAATAAAGAAAGAAAACCGCCACAGTATATTCTTTCAGATTTAGAAATAACTCTTCTTAGAGCAAAAGAAAAAGGAAAAAGTGAAATTATAATTTATAATGAAAAACTAGACAGTAAAGACAGGTTTAAATCTTTCTTTGAAGAAAAGAAACTTATCTTAGATGCAATTAGAGAAAAAAGATTTGTTCCATTTCTACAGCCTATCTATGATATAAAAGAAAACAAAGTTTTTGCCTATGAGATTTTAGTAAGGATAAAAAATGGTAAAGACTTATTTATATCTCCATCTGAATTTATAGATACAGCTATAAAGTCAGGACTTATTTCCCAAATTGACAAAATATTACTAGAAAAATTGATAGATTTAACTAAACAAACAAATAAAAAACTGTTTTTTAACATTTCAGCTTTATCTTTGGAAAAGAATTTTGAATTTATTAAATCTATGTTTAACAACAATCAAAACATCATCTTTGAAATTACAGAGCAAGTAGCAGTAAACAATATAATAATCATTGAAAAACTTAACAAAGAAAACGGAATAAAATTTGCGATAGATGATTTTGGAACTGGATATGCTTCTTTAAAGTTCGTTGTTGAGCTTTCAATTTTAAAGGTTGTTGAATATTTAAAAATAGATGGTTCTTTAATAAAGGAAATAAATAAAAATGAGAGTGATAGAAAAATAGTTTCAACTATAGTAAAACTAGCCAAAGACTTAAATTTAAAAACAATAGCAGAATTTGTAGAAAATGAAGAAATTGTAAAAGAAATAAAAGAGTTAGATATTGATTTTGCCCAAGGATATTACTACACACCCCCAAGAATATATTTAGAGTTCCTAGATGAAGCTGTATAGCTTATTTGAAGGCAAAACATTTAAAATAGAACCTGGTCTAGGAAGGATAAAAAAAGCCTGTGAAGAACTTGAGAACCCTAAAAGCAGTTTTAAATCTATTCTTATAGCAGGAACTAACGGTAAAGGCTCAACATCAGCATTTTTAGAAAGTCTTTTTAGAAATCACGGATTAAAAACAGGATTATTTACATCTCCTCACATTGTAGATGAAAATGAAAGATGGCAGATAAACAGAAATAATATAAGTAATCATAAATTAGAAAAGTATATAAAACAAATAAAACCTTTAATACAAAAATATGAACTTACCTATTTTGAAGCATCAACACTACTTGCTTTTAAATATTTTGCAGATGAAAAAGTAGATATAGCTATTTTAGAAGTTGGTCTTGGTGGCAGGTGGGATGCAACAAATGTTGTTGAACCAGAAATTTCTGTAATTACAAACGTATCTTACGACCATATGCATATGCTTGGAAATACACTGGAAAAAATAGCATTTGAAAAAACAGGTATAACAAGAGAAAGTAAACCTGCAGTAATAGGAAGAAACCAAAAGGAAATAATATACTGGTTAAAAAAGAGAAGTATCAAAGAATTTTATGTAAAAGATAAAGACTTTTTTACAAATCAAAAAGAATTAAGTTTATTTGATTATAGATTTAAAAATATTAAATTAGATAACCTAAAAATTTCACTAATTGGAGATTATCAAATAGAAAATGCTTCAACTGCTTTAACTACATTTTTAATTTTCAATGAGAAAAATAATATTGAATATAAGGAAAATCTAATAAGAGACGCATTAAATAAAACATTTTGGCCTGCCAGACTACAAAAACTTGATGAAAATCCTATTACTTATCTAGATGGTGCTCACAATAAAGAAGCAATAGAAAAAACTTTGCAAATAATGAAAAAGCTTCATCCTGATAAAGAAATAATCATTTTATTTTCTGGAATGAAAGATAAGCAAATCAAGGAAAATTTAGAAGCTATTTTCAAATATACAAAAGATATAATCTTTACACAAATTCCTGTATCAAGAAGTATAGATGAAAGCTACATCAAAAATAATATAGATGAAAATTTTCTTTTTATAAAAGATATAAAAGAAGCTTTTTTAAAAGGAAAAGAAAAAGCAGAAAAAGATAATAAAGTATTTTTAATTATTGGGTCTTTATATTTAGCAGGGGAAGTACTAAAAAATACTTCCCTTAAGTAATATCTTCGTCTTTATCAAACATAGATTGGTTTTTAGCTACATCAGTTTCGCTAACACCTTTTAAAGAAACTTTAGGCCTTCCTAAATCATCAATATCTATTACTCTAACTTTTAATACATCACCTACATTAATTACATCTTTGGCAGATTTTAGTCTCTGGTCAGAAATCTGGGATACATGAAGTAAAGATAATCTTCCAGGTAGTAATTCTACAAAAGCTCCATAATCCTCTACTCTTGTCACTTTACCAAGGAATATATCTCCTTCTTCTATATCCATTATAAGTTCATTTATCATCTGAACAGCTTTCTCTGCAGATTCTTTATCAACAGCATAGACCTTCACTAAACCTTCTGGATCTAAGTCTATTTTAACACCTGTTTCATCAATAATTTTCTTAATATTCTTACCAGAAGGACCAATAATAATTGGTATTTTATCAGGATGAACTCTTAATTTAACAACTTTAGGAGCATATGGTGAAACTTCTGGTCTTGGCTCAGGAATGATTTCATACATCATATCTAAAATTTTCATTCTTGCATCTTTTGCCTGATTTAAAGCATCCTGTAAAATTTCTCTGGTTAGACCTTTTATTTTTATATCCATTTGAATGGAAGTAACACCGTCTCTAGTTCCAGCTACTTTAAAATCCATATCCCCAAGATGGTCTTCATCTCCAAGGATATCTGTAAGAATTACATAGTCATCTTCATTTTTAAGAAGTCCCATTGCAATTCCAGCAACATGTTTAGGCATTGGAACTCCTGCATCAAATAAAGCAAGAGAACCTACACAAACAGTTGCCATAGATGTAGAACCATTAGATTCTAAAATTTCAGAAACTACCCTTATTACATAAGGGAAATCTTCTTCTGAAGGAATTAAAGGCTCTAAAGCTCTTTCCGCTAAATTTCCATGTCCAATTTCTCTTCTAGATGGTGCTCTTGGTGGTCTTGCTTCCCCTACACTAAATGGTGGGAAGTTATAATGAAGCATAAATCTTTTCTTTTCTTCTCCTTCATCTATACTTTCTTCTATTTGTTCTTCTCCTGGTGCTCCAAGTGTCACAATTCCAAGAGCCTGAGTTTGCCCTCTTGTGAATATTGCAGAACCGTGAGTTCTTGGTAAAAATCCTACTTTCATCCATATAGGTCTTATTTCGTCAGGCTTTCTACCGTCTATTCTTATTCTTTCTGTGAAAACTTTTTCTCTCATTATTTCAGAAACAAGTTCTTTATATAAAAAGCCAGCCTTTGTTAAGTATTCTTCAGGTATTTCAAGTGCTTCTACAGCTTCTTCAAAAATTTTATCTATAGCCTGATTTCTTTCTTTTTTATTTTGAATTTCAAATGCCTTTATTACCTTATCCTTTATAAACTCTAAAAGTTTTGGTCTTAAAGACTCTAAATATTCATCTTTTTCTACTTGAATTTTTTCTTTACCAACTTTTTCAGCAAGGTCTTCTTGAATTTCAATTAGTTTCTTTATGTATTCGTGACCAAACATTATAGCTTCTAATATATCTTCTTCAGGAACTTCTTCAGCTCCACCTTCTACCATTACAACTGCTTCTTTTGAACCTGCAACAACAATGTCCATATCTGATTTATCTCTTTCATCATATGTAGGATTAACTATAAATTTACCATCTACTCTTGCAACTCTAACTCCAGCTATAGGGCCTTCAAAAGGTGCTTCAGAAATAGATAGAGCTGCAGAAGCTCCCACAATTGCTAAAACATCAGGGTCATACTTATCATCTGCAGATAAAGTCATTGCAGTAATAATTACATCATTGTGGAAACCTTTTGGGAAAAGAGGTCTAATTGGTCTATCTATTAATCTTGATACTAATATTTCTCTTTCGTTAGGTTTTCCTTCCCTTTTTAC
>WFXI01000100.1 GCA_015490675.1 Hydrogenothermaceae bacterium | reverse complement strand
TTCTTTTAGACAAAGAAACAATAACCTGTGAAGAATTTTTTGCAATCTGTGAACAATATGGAGTTCCTGTTAAAAATAAATGCAGAAACAAAGAAGTTAATGTAATTTCCGAGTCTTCTGCACCTGATGCACCAGCTGGAACACTTCCAGATCCAGTTTAATAGGAGGCTAATTTAATGATAGATACCCATTGTCATTTAGATATGCTAAAAACAGAAGAAGATTTAAAAGAAAGTATAGAAAAAGTAGATTATCTACTCACAATAGGATGCGATAAAGAAGAAATTCCAAAGGCTATAAATTTAGCAAATAAATATGATAATGTTTTTGCTTCAATTGGCTTTCATCCGTATGATGTAAATGATATTTCAGATGAAGACCTACAATGGCTAAAAGAGCTTGCACAAAAAGAAGAAAAAGTTGTAGCAATTGGTGAATGTGGACTGGACTACTATAGGGACTATACACCTGTAGATAAACAAAAATATTTTTTTGAAAGACAAATAGAGATAGCTAAAGAATTAAATCTTCCGTTAATTGTTCATTCTAGAGAAGCTCCTAGAGATACGGAAAAAATTCTAGAAAAATATGCTCCTTATCCTGCTTCTGGTATTATTCACTGTTTTGGCGGTGATATGCAAATGATGGAAAAATGTATAGATTTAGGTTTTTATATATCATTTGCTGGTAATATAACTTACCCAAAAGCTGAAAATTTGAGAAAAGTAGCAAAAAAAGTTCCGTTAGATAGATTATTACTTGAGACAGATAGCCCATTTTTAGCACCTCAGAAAAAAAGAGGAAAACCAAATAAACCTTCTTACATATACTATACAAGAGATTTTGTTGCAAACCTATTAGGATTGTCTCCTGAAGAACTGGAGAAAATAACAGATGAAAATGCAAAAAGACTTTTAAAGATACCTCAATTAGTATCTTGATTATATTTTCTGTATAAACTAACTATTTCTTCAGCAGGGACAGGTTTGCTAAAGTAGTATCCCTGCAGTTCATCACATCCTAGATTATTTAGGTATTCTACTTGCTCTTTAGTTTCCACACCTTCTGCTACAGTTTTATATCCAAAAGTTTTTGCTAAATCTATTATTGTTTTTACTAGAATAGCACTATGTTCATCATCTGGAAGCCCATCTATAAATGATTTATCTATTTTTATATAATCCACATTCATATTCTTTAAATAACTTAATGATGAATTTCCCGTTCCAAAGTCATCAATTGATACTAAAACACCTGCCAATCTTAACTGTTTTACTTTTTCAATAATTAACTCTGGATACTGCATAGCCTCACTTTCAGTAATTTCTATTCCAAGTTTAATATTGTTAAAGTTTTTACCAAGTATTTCATTTTTTATGAACTTATAAAAGTTATTTTCTAGAAGTTGTTGAATATCCACATTTACATTTATTTTTATATTTTTTATACCTAAATCTTCCCATATTATAGATTGTCTTAAAACTTCTCTAAAAATCCATTTCCCAACCTCTTTTATAAGTCCTGTTTCTTCTAAAACAGGGATAAATTCAACAGGAGATATAAAGCCTAAAACTGGAGAGTTCCACCTTAAAAGTGCTTCCACTCCTGTAATTTTTTTATCTTTAGCAGAAAATATAGGCTGATAGACCAGTAAAAACTCCTTATTTTCTATCGCATCTTTGATGTGTGCTGTAATTTCAGCTTTTCTGATATTTTGTTTGACAATATCTTTATTTGCTATAACTGATATGTTTTTACCTATTTCCTTTCCATAATATAAAGCTATATCTGCAAGTTTTAACAAGTCTGTATAATTATCTGCATGGTCAGGAAATTTTGAAATACCAGCAGTAGAGGTTATATCTATTTTGTATTCATCTATATAAAAAGGCTTATCTAAAACTTTAAGCATTTTGTCTACAAGACTTTTTAATTCAATATCATTTTCATAACAGTGCCCTTCTATACAAACTAAAAACTCATCACCTCCAAATCTTCCAACAAATCCATTACCTTCTATTTCTTTTTCAAGTCTGGATGCATACTGTTGGAGAAGTTTATCTCCTAAATCATGTCCAAATAAATCATTTATTTCTTTAAAGTTATCTGTATCAAACATAACTATCGCAAATTCTTTATTTTTTGAGATTTTTTCATTTACTTTCTTTTCAAAGAAATATCTATTAAATACTCCAGTCAAATAATCATAATAAACATAGCCTTTTAATTTATCTATCATTTCATTAATTTTTTCTGCAATTGCTCTTATTTCATCATTTCCAAAAAGTGAAATTTTAGCTTCTAAATTTCCTTTAGAAACTTTTTCTAAAACAGTTGTAATTGTTTCTATTCTTCTAGAAATATAATTTTTGAATAAAAGGTCTATTAAAAATCCAGCTGCTAATATGCTAAACATAAATATTAAAATTGAGTATAGTAAAGCATTTTTAGCAGACTGAAGTTCGTTTTCAAAGTTATAAATTAAAATCAAATTGCCGTGTTTTATAGGTCTTATACTGCTTAAGTCTTTTAAGAAAATTTTGTCTGTAAAATAAATATATTTATTATCTTTTGAAAAGATGTAAGAAACTTTTTCAGAGAAAAGCTCATTTAGAGGAATACTGTTTAATATATCTTTTATATTTTTACCAATAAATTTTCTTGAAGAGGCAAATAAAACCTTACCATTTTCATCGGTTAAAAATACCTGTTCTACATTTTCCATCGTAGAAAGATACGAGATAACAGCTTCTACTTCAGATATGTCTCCTTGATTTATGTTTTTTTCTATAAGTTCAGAAGCTAAAGATAGTTTTATTTTTATTTTTTCAACAGTTGATTTTTTTAGTTGTTCTAGATAAAAACTAGAAAATGATATAGAAAATAAAACTATAGAAATAAAAGCAGACACTACAAGAGTAAAATAAAAAATATGCCTTAGCTTAAACCTAAATAGTAGTTTGAAAAAATCTATCATTCTATCCCTTTTACAAATTTAATTTCTATTAATTCGTCGGGATTAAAATTTGTTTCTTCAGGAATTAATTTTTTATTTTTCATTATTTTTACTAATTTTAATATTACATCTTTTAACTTGTTTTGCATTATTTCTAAATTTTCATCTTTGTCAGGTAAAATTAATCCTTGATATGCCTTTTTTAAATCTGCTGTTGAAATTTTTTCTCTTTCAGATATAACTTTCAGGGCTTCTTTTTCATTTTCGTGTAAAAATTTTAATCCTTTAAACCAGCTTTCTACAAATTGTTTAACTATATCCTCATTATTTTTTAAATATAAATCTTCTACAACAAAAACATCAACTATTTCTCCTTTTATTTTGCTACTATCAAACAATATTTTGCCTCCTGCATGTAATAGTTTCGTCCTAACAGGTTCAAATGTAATTACTCCATCAATTTTACTTTCTATAAATGCTTTGTAATGTTCATTTACTTCTAAGGGAATAATTTTTATATCTGTTTCTTTTAAGCGTGCAAATTCTAAAATCCTAGATAAGAAAAATGCACCAAGAGCTGTATTTTCTACACCAATTCTTTTACCTTTTAAATCCTGTAATGTTTTTATATAAGGTTTTACAATTAAAACATCTGCACCATTGGAAATATCTGCTATCAAAACAATTTTAGGGTCAAATCCTGTAGACTTTAAAAAGATTACTTCATCTAAGGTTAAACCTGCACTGTTTATTAAATTTCTTCTATAAGCTCTAATAACTTGAGATGCTGAACCAAACTCTATGAGTTTTATCTTTTTACTATTTAGAAATCCTTTTTCTCTAGCTATATAGATAGGCTCGTATCCTGGCCATACATTTGTTCCAATTTTTAGAGTTTGTGAGTTATCCTGACAGGATAAGATAAATATTGTTATTAAGATAATAAAATACTTGTATATTCTCATAAATATAAAATTCCTTTTGGAGTAAAATTTAATTTAAATTATAAACAAAAAAAGGAGGTTAAAGTATGAATAAATATGATGTTATCATCGTTGGAGGAGGTCCTGCAGGATTATCTTGTGCAATTACGCTTGCTTCTGCTAACGATAGGTTTGACTGGTCTAAAAATAGAAAATACTTAATTATTGATAATTATGGAGCATCAGACCTTTTAAAAGCAGAATTAAACAATGTTGCAGGTATACCAAAAGGAACAATTGGTAGAGACTTATTAGAAGATATAAAAAATCAAGCTTTAGAGTTTGGCAATATAGAAATAAAAGAAGGAAGAGTTATAGAAGCTAAGGAAGAAGATAATGGATTTACTATAAAAACTGAAACAGGGGAAACTTATAAGGGAGATATCTTAGTTTTAGCTACTGGATTTCATGAATTTTCAATAGAAGGTTTAAATGTTGAAGTTGTTGAAAATATCAGAGCTCCAAGACCTGGGAAAGTTATGGTAAAACACGATGGGAACTTTAAAGTTAGGGAAAATCTTTTTGTAGCTGGTAATATTGCTGGTTGTAGCACTATGTTTGCTGCAGCTATAGGTTCAGGAGCTCAGGTTGCCTGTGATATTATGAGTAAGTGGGCTGGCAAAAATGTAGTAATTCATGATGTGCCTTCAGGAAAGTAAAAGATAAACTTTTGTTTTATAATATTTATGTTTAGCCTTTTTTGGAGATAAAGATTGCTAACTTTTCAAGAAATTATCCAGAATTTACAAAATTATTGGGTAGAGCAAGGGTGTATACTGTGGCAACCATATGATATAGAAACAGGTGCAGGGACAATGAACCCTGCTACCTTCCTAAGAGTTTTAGGACCAGAACCTTGGAATGTTGCTTATGTAGAACCGTGTAGAAGACCAAAAGATGGAAGATATGGGGAAAATCCAAATAGATTACAACACTATTATCAATTTCAAGTAATTTTGAAGCCTGCTCCAGAAAATCCTCAGGAGCTTTATCTAAAGAGTCTGGAAGCCTTAGGTATAGATTTAACAGCTCACGATATAAGGTTTGTGGAAGATGACTGGGAAAGCCCTACCCTGGGAGCTTGGGGTCTTGGATGGGAAGTTTGGCTTGATGGAATGGAAATAACACAGTTTACATACTTTCAACAGACAGGTAGCTTAGACCTTCCAGAAATAGCAGTTGAGATAACATATGGTCTTGAAAGAATAGCTATGTACCTTCAAAACAAAGATAGTGTTTACGACATAGTGTGGGCTGATGGAATAACCTATGGAGATATATACAAAGAATCAGAAAGACAATGGTCTATATATAATTTTGAAGAAGCAGATGTAGAAACTTTATTTACTTTATTTGATTTATACGAAAAAGAAGGATTTAGATTAATAGAAAAAAATCTTCCAATCCCTGCATATGACCAGGCTTTAAAATGCTCTCATACCTTTAATCTTCTTGATGCAAGAGGAGCTTTGTCTGTCAATGAAAGGGCAAGATTTATAGCAAGAGTTAGGAATCTTGCTAGAGAGTGTGCAAAAGCGTTTGTAAAACATAGAGAAGAATTAGGATATCCACTGAT
>WFXI01000099.1 GCA_015490675.1 Hydrogenothermaceae bacterium | reverse complement strand
TTGACAATTTTAATTAATCATTATATATTAATTTACCCTTATTTAGCAGGTTTTAGGGCCCGTAGCTCAGTTGGTTAGAGCAGACGGCTCATAACCGTCCGGTCGGAGGTTCGAGTCCTCCCGGGCCCACCATTTACATTTTGAGGAAATGATGGATAATGTTTTAAACTTACTTCTACAACTTCAAGAAATTGACTTCCAAATAGAAAATATAAAAAAGAGACTTAAGGAATTACCATCTCAAATAAAAGAAATTACTCAAAAAAAAGAAGAGCTTCTTTTTTCCCTTGATAAGATAAAAACTGAAATAAAACATTTGGAAGCAGATAAAAGAGAAAGAGAGCTAGAAATTCAGGATTTAGAAGATAAAATCAAAAAAATAGAAGAGAAATTGCTCAAAGTGAAAACAAATGAGGAATATAAAGCTCTTCTTAGGGAAAAGGCTAAAGCAGAAGAAAAAATAATGGAAATAGAAGATGAAATTTTAAATTTAATGGAACAAATAGAAAATTTAAAAAAGAAGGAACAAGAGGCAGAAGTAGAGTATAAAGAGAAAGCCTCAATATTAGAGAAAGAACTAAATGAAAAAGAAAATGAGCTAAAAAAACTAGAAAAAGATTTAAATGACCTAGAAGAACAAAGGAAAAATTTGATTGCTTCTATTGATAATTCTCATTTAAAAAGATACGAAATGGTAAAAGAAAAAAAAGGACTTCCTGTTATTGCAGTTATAAACAGTGACACCTGTTCTGGTTGCTTTATGGTTATACCGCCAAGATTATATAACGAGATTGTTAAGGGAAAAAATTTAACAAACTGTCCCCATTGTGGAAGGTTTTTACTTTATATTCCAAGCTAATATATAATAATTATTTACACTTTTATCACTGGAGGTTAAAAATTGAGCAAAAGACCACTTATTGAAGAAGCTCTAAAAAAGGTTAGAAATAGATACGAACTTGTTCATGCAGCTTCAAAATTAGCTAAAAGACTCTATGAAACAGGTGCAGAAAGTTATGTAACAGAAGAAGGAGTTCCATTAAAGAAAACGGTAATTGCTATAGATGAAATAGCTAAAGGAAGAGCTGTAATAATAAGACCTACTTTAGAGGAAGAGAAAGAGTAATCAAATGTGTATCTAGAAAAACTTCTCTCTGGATATAAATTAGTTAGATTCTTTTTTGCCTTTTCTTTCTTTTTTTCCTTTGTAATATACGGAAAAGTTCTAGAAAAAAATGATTATAATATACCTGAGATAATTCTTTTTATTTATCTGATTACATCTTTCACACTACTGTTTTTTAGACAGATTTTATTCTTAGAATTTTTCTTAGATATAGTTTTTTTAACAGC
Source organism: Hydrogenothermaceae bacterium (assembly GCA_015490675.1). Classification (GTDB taxonomy): domain Bacteria; phylum Aquificota; class Aquificia; order Aquificales; family Hydrogenothermaceae; genus Hydrogenothermus. The sequence goes on along the minus strand of WFXI01000099.1, from coordinate 2,985 downwards.
TTTTATAATATTTTTCCTGAAACTAACATCATATTTATCCATTTTATATCTTTACCCTATTTTTTTCTATGGAGTTTTAACAGGAAGTAGAAAAGTTTACATATTATCAACTATTTCATTTTTTATAATGTTGTTCCTAAAAGCTTTTATAGAAAATATTGAGTTTTCTACACTATTTTTAATAGCTTTTTTAAATGGATTTTCATTTTTTGTCATTGCTTTTGCTGGAATAAAATTATACGAAAGACTAAAAAAACAGGAAATTTTTCAAAAACAAATAGAAAAATTGGAAAAAGAACAGGAGATATACAAAAAACTATACCAAATTAGTGCAAATATAGCCCATGAAATAAAAAATCCTCTTGCTTCAATTAGTGCATCTGCTCAACTTTTAAAAGAGGGAAATTTCAATGAAAAGCTTGTAAATATAATCTACGAAGAGAGCAAAAGAATAGATGCATTAATAAAAGATTTCCTCAACTTATCTAAATCTTTTTCAAAAACCAATGAAAAAATAAATATATATGAGGAAATAAATAAGGTAATAAAGTCCTGTATCTTAACTGAAAATATAGATGTTAAAGTCTTTACTAAAGATAGCAAGATATATATAAATATGAATAAACAAGCTTTTAATTCTTTGATTAGAAACATTATAAAAAACGCAATAGAATGGGCAAAATCTCAGGTAATTGTTAGTGTTGAAAAAATTGGAAATTACATTTATATAAATGTTGAAGATGATGGTGAAGGTGTAGAAGATGAAATAAAAGAAGAAATTTTTGAACCTTTTTTTTCTAAAAATCCACAAGGGACAGGTTTAGGTTTATCAATTGCAAGAAACATTGCTTTAAATTACCAAGGGGATATTATAGTGAGTAAAAGTGAAATTCTTGGAGGAGCAAAATTCACAGTAATTTTACCTTTAGAGGAAAAAAATGAGAGCACTAATAGTTGATGATGAAAAGAATATAGCAGAGATTTTAGAAATCCTATTAGAAGATAAAGGTTTTGAAGTAGATAAAGCCTTTTCTTTTAAAGAGACTGTAGAGAATGATAAAACTTATGATATTGCCTTTGTAGATATAAGACTTCCAGATGGTTCTGGACTTGATTTAATACCACATCTTAAAAAGCAAAACCCTGATATTCAAATTATTATGATTACAGCTTTTGCAGATAGTAAAACGGCAGTAGAAGCAATAAAAAAAGGTGCAATTGATTATATTTCAAAGCCGTTTGAAATAGCAGATATTAAACGGATTATAAGCACAGTAAAAGCAAAACTGGATATAGAAAAAGATTTAAAAGAAGACATCGATGAAGATGAAGAGCTAATTACTGGAGTTTCAAGAGCAATACAAAAGGCAAAAGAAACAATAAAAAAGATAGCTCCGTATGATATAAATGTTTTGATTATTGGAGAAAGTGGAACAGGAAAAGAAGTTTTTGCAAGAGCAATACACAAACTCAGCCATAGGAAAAACAAACCGTTTATTGCAGTTAACTGTGCAGCTATTCCAGATGATTTACTAGAAAGTGAGCTTTTTGGATATAAAAAGGGAGCATTTACAGGTGCAGATAAAGATAAAAAAGGCCTTATCGAAGAAGCAAATGGTGGAACTCTATTCCTAGATGAAATTGGTGAAATGACTCTATCTTTGCAGGCTAAGCTTCTTAGATTTTTAGAAGAAAGAAAAATTAGACCTCTTGGTTCAACAAAAGAAATAGAAGTTGATGTTAGGGTGATATCTGCAACAAATAGAGATTTGAAAAAAGAAATGGAAAAGGGAAATTTCAGAGAGGATTTATATTATAGATTATCAACAATTACTATCAGAATACCTCCTCTCAGGGAAAGAAAAGAAGATATTCCTTATCTTGTAAAAAGTTTATTAAAAGATTTAACAAAGAAATACAACAAACCAATTAGAAAAATTGACCCTAACTTTATAATGTATTTAAAATCTTTAGAACTAAAAGGAAATATTAGAGAGCTTAGAAATATTCTGGAAAAAGCAGTTATTTTAGCAGAAGACGATACTTTAAAATTAACAGAAATAGACGAACCATTTAGTATTAACTCTATATTTATAGATGATATAGATAAAGAGTTTCATATAAAAACTTTTCCTGAAGATGGGGTAAACCTAAAAGTTTTAATGGATAATATAGAAAAAGCTATCATTCAATACGCTTATGAGAAAAATGACAAAATAAAATCAAAAGCTGCAGAATTTTTAGGTATAACATTCAGGGAATTTAGATACAGATTTGATAAATACTTTAAATGAATAAATTTTTAATTCTTGATATAATATTTACTTTGATTTCCCATTTTGAAAAAAGGAGGAAGTAAATAAATGGCTGCACCGAAGAGAAAAAAATCAAAAGCTAAAACTGCAATGAGAAAAGCTCAGTGGTATAGAAAGTTAAAAATCCCTGGAATTTCTTTATGCCCTGAATGTGGTCAACCTAAGAAGCCTCATAGAGTTTGTCCTCACTGTGGATACTACAAAGATAAAGAGGTTGTAGAGGTTATTTAAGCTTGTATATAGCTTTAGATGCTATGGGGGGCGATTATGCCCCTGATACAAATGTAAAAGGTGCAATTCTATTTACAAAAGAAACTAATATAGGCGTTTATCTAGTAGGGAAAGAAGAAATCTTAAAACCTTTACTAGAAAAATACGGTGGTCAAAATCTTCCAATTGAGATAGTTAATGCGGAAGAGACTATAGAAATGGATGAACCTCCTTCTATAGCCATAAGGAAAAAAAGAAAATCATCAATGTATATTGCAGGTAAATTAGTTAGAGAAGGAAAAGCCTCTGCTTTTGTTTCTGCTGGTAATACTGGAGCTGCAATGGCTGTTTCTAAATTTATAGTTGGGTCTGCTGAAGGAATAGAAAGACCAGGAATAGCTGTTGCATTTCCAACAAAAAAAGGAAAACCTACAGTTCTTATTGATGTTGGTGCAAATGT
>WFXI01000098.1 GCA_015490675.1 Hydrogenothermaceae bacterium | reverse complement strand
ATGTTGCAAAATGTTGCAAGTGTTGCAAAATGTTGCAACATTGTTGCATTTGAAACTTAATGTATAATGTATAAAAAAGACTAATTAAAAGAGGGAAATAATGGAATTTGATGTTGTTATAGGTCTTGAAACACATGTTCAAATGTCAACAAATACAAAGTGTTTTTGTTCGTGTAAAGTAGAGTTTGGTGCTGAGCCAAATACTAATGTTTGCCCTGTATGTTTAGCTCTTCCAGGAAGTTTACCTGTTTTAAATGAGAAAGCTCTTGAATATGCAATAAAAGCATCATTAGCTTTAAACTGTACTGTCCACGAACTTTCTGTATTTGCTAGAAAAAATTACTTTTATCCTGATTTACCAAAGGGATACCAGATTTCCCAATATGACAAGCCTCTTGCAACAGATGGTTATATAGATATAAAAGTAGATGGAAAAACAGAAAGAGTTAGAATACACAGACTACATATGGAAGAAGACGCAGGAAAAACAATCCATGAAGGAAAATACTCTTATGTAGATTTAAATAGAGCAGGAACACCTCTAATGGAAATTGTTACAGAACCAGATATTACTTCTGCAGTAGGAGCAAGACTATATTTAGAAAAATTAAGAAATATAATGAGATATATTGGTGTTTCTGATGCAGATATGGAAAAAGGGCAATTAAGATGTGATGTTAACATTTCTTTGAAACCTAAAGGAAGTGATAAGCTTGGTACTAAAGTCGAAATTAAAAATATTAACTCATTTAGATTTGTTCAGAAGGCTATAGAGTATGAAATAGAAAGACAGGCAAAAATTTTAAGAAAAGGTGGAGAAATTGTTCAGGAAACAAGATTATTTGACCCATCTTCTGGAAAAACTTATACAATGAGAACAAAGGAAGAAGCTCATGATTATAGATACTTCCCAGACCCAGATTTAATTCCTGTAAAACTTACAAAAAAGCAGATAGAAAATATAAAGAAAACTCTCCCAGAACTTCCAGATGAAAAAGCAGAGAGATATGTAAGAGATTATAAGCTAACAGAATATGATGCAGATGTATTAGTTGCAGATAAAGATAGGGCTTTATTCTTTGAGGAAGCTGTCAAAAACTACGATAAGTCTCCAAAGGCTATAGCAAACTGGATAATTAATGAGCTTTTAGGAAGATTAAATGAAGAGTCTTTAGATATTACAGAAAGTCCTGTTAAGCCACATCATATAGCAGAACTTGTTAAATTGATTGATGAAGGAACCATTTCTACTAAAATAGCAAAAGAAGTGTTTGATGAAGTATTTAAAACTCAAAAATCTCCAGCTCAAATAGTAGAGGAGAAAGGATTAAAGCAAGTATCAGATGAAGGTGAAATTAAAAAAATTGTAGAAGAAGTTTTAGCAAACCATCCTGCAGAAGTAGAAAAGTATAAAGCAGGAAATCAGAAACTTATGGGATTTTTTGTTGGACAGGTAATGAAAGCAACGAAAGGAAAAGCAAATCCAAAACTTGTGAATAAAATCCTTGTTCAGCTTTTAAATGGATAGGAAAAAAGTTATACCTTTTGAGGAATTTATAATAAGGTATGAAGAATGGTTTACAAAATATAAATTTGCCTACTGGTCTGAGCTGGATGCAGTAGGCAGTCTTCTTCCATCTGGGAAAGGTATGGAAGTTGGAATAGGAAGTGGTAGGTTTGCTAAACCTCTTGGAATAGAATATGGGATAGACCCTTCCTTAAAGATGTTAAAAATATCTAAAAATTTAGGTTTAAAGGTTGTAAAAGTAGTTGGAGAAAATATTCCCTTTAAAGATAAGACATTTGACTTTATTTTAATGGTAACTTCTATATGTTTTTTAAGCGACATAAGAAAGGCATTTTCAGAAGCAAAAAGAATCTTAAAAGATAAAGGGCATATTGTCATTGGCTTTATTGATAAAAGTTCTGCAATAGGAAAATATTATTTGGAAAATAAAGATAAGTCCCCTTTTTACAAAGTTGCAAACTTTTATTCTACAGGTGAAATTGTTGCTCTATTAAGAGAATTTAATTTTACCAACTTTTCTTTTAGACAAACTATTTTCAAGCCTTACTGGGAATTAAAATCAGTAGATAAAGTAGAAGAAGGGTTTGGAAAAGGCTCCTTTGTAGTAATTAAAGCTCAAAAAATTTCTTAGTAATCTATGACAAAAGATATACAATTTAGACCTTTTAGACTTATAATATTTATATAAATGAAATTGAGATTTAATCTCAAAGAGGTTGATAAAATGAGATTAACAGAAGTAAGACAAAACAAAGAAGTAAAAATAGACAAGCTTTTAAATAAAAACAATGTTTTTATCAAAAGAATAGAAGCTATGGGATTAAAAAAAGGGGAAAAAGTTAAGGTAGAGAAAAAGTTAGGAAGAAATTTAATAGTTTCTTTAGAGGGAAGGAAACTTGCAATAGATGAAAAACTAGCAAAGGATATTGAGGTAAAAGAATGAAAGAAATAAAAATAGCTTTTATTGGAAATCCTAATGTAGGAAAAACCACATTACTTAATGCTATAGCAGGAACAAATTTAAAAGTTGGAAATTGGGCTGGTGTTACAGTAGAAAAAAAAGAGGCATTTATTGAGTATAAAGACTATTTGCTACATTTTGTTGACCTTCCAGGAATTTATACCCTTGAACCTTTATCTGAAGCAGAGGAAATTGCAGTTAACTTCTTAGAAAATGAAGATGTAGATGTGATTTTAGATGTTATAGATGCTCAAAATTTTGAAAAAAATATGTTTTTAGCTATCCAACTTCTAGAATTTGAAAAGCCTACAGTTTTTGCAATAAATATGATTGATGAGGCAGAGAAAAAAGGAATAAGTATAGATAAGGAAAAACTTGCTAATTTACTAAATGTTGAAGTAGTTGAGACTATTGCGAAGAAAGGTGAAGGTATAAATGAAGTTTTAGACAAAATAATAAATGTATATGAACAAAATAAAAAACCTTTGTATCTTAAATACCATCCTCAAGTAGAACAGGCTTTGTCTGAAATTGAAAATAAACTAACAGATAAAGTTTCAAAACACGAACTTATAGATATTTTAATAGGAAAAAAAGATTTTAAGAACAAAGAATTTATTCAGAGATTAAGGAAAGATTTAGAAAATTATTTTGGTGAGCCTATAGAGGAAATAATCAATAATGAAAGATTTGGCTATGCACATGGAATAACAAATGAAGTTGTAAAAAAGAAAAGTTTATCAAAGGAAGATTTAACAGATTTAGTTGATAGGTTTACTTTACATCCTGTTTTAGGTTTAGTTTTGTTTATCTTTGTTATGTATTCTGTGTTTAAAATAGCTGTGGATTTTTCTGCTCCTTATGTAGATTGGATAGATGGATTTTTAAATGAGTTTTTATCTCCAATGTTTATTTCAATATTTAACTCCTTAGGGCTTCCAGAGATTTTTATAAGATTTTGGAGTGAAGCAGTTATTGGTGGAGTAGGTTTTGTTTTAACATTTGTTCCACTTATAGGTAGTTTGTTTTTTATGATTACCTTTTTAGAAATGTCTGGATATTTGCCTAGAGTTGCTGTTTTGCTTGATAGGGTAATGGAAAAATTAGGATTACACGGAAATATGGTAATCCCGTTAATTTTAGGTTTTGGTTGTAATGTTCCTGCAATAATGTCAACTAAAGCTATAGAGAACCCTAGAGATAAGTTTTTGGTTATTATGATGATTCCTTTTATGACTTGTCCTGCAAGACTTGTTGTTTTTGCATTTTTTACAGTTTTATTTTTTGATAATCCTGCTCTGGTAATAGCTAGTTTTTATGTGCTTGGTATTATTGTGGCAATCTTTACTGCATTTTTATTAAAGCTTGTTAAGTTTAAAGGAGAAGTTATTCACTTTGCTATGGAACTGCCCCCTTATAGACTTCCTACTTTAAAATCTTTACTTGTAATTAGCTGGATACATGTTAAAGATTTTATTAAAAAAGCTGGAACAGTTATTTTTGCTGTTTCTATAGCTGTGTGGTTTTTAATGAATTTGCCTCCATCTGCTAAAAATATTTCAGAAAGTTATGTTGCAAAAATAGGAAAAGCACTACTACCAATTTTTGAACCAATTGGTATTGAAGATTGGAGAGCAACAACTTCTCTAATTCCTGCATTCTTGGCTAGAGAAACAGCAATTAGCTCTATGGGAGTGATGTTCTCTGCAGAGGAGGAGAATACAGATGAAGTTAATGAATTTAATTTTTCAAAAGAACTTGTGAACCAAATAGTTGGATTGAAAGATGCTTTTATAGACTCTATAGTTTTAACAGTTTCGCCAAAAATTTCTGCTTTTGATGTATCAAATGAAGAATTTAGTTCTTTAAGGGAAGTTATTAAAAATAGTTTTACTCCTTTATCTGCTTTATCATTTATGATACTTATACTTATTTATAATTCTTGTCTTGCAACATTTGCGGTAATGGCTCAAGAACTAGGTAAAAAGCTTGCAAGTTTATTTTTAGTTTATAGCTTTTTAGTTGCCTGGATAGTGGCTTTTATTGTGTATAATGTTGGAAAATTATTTGTATAGTTAACTACATATATGAGCAACCAAGATAAAGAAATAGAGCTTAAGAAAATAGAAATAGAGATTAAAAAGATAGAATTAGAAAAGATTTCTTTGAAAGAAAGTTTGTTCAAAACTTTAGTTTTTGTATTACTTACTGTTGGTGCGGGTATTGGAGCTTTGATTTTTAAATTTCCAATAGATAAAAAGCTCTATCTAGTTTTGTTGATAGTTTTAGCCTCTATATTTACATTAATTCTTGTATTTGTTTTATATCTTTGGTTTTCTATAAGAAAATCTATAAAGGAGCTAGAAAAATGGTTGAAGCAATAATAATATTTTTAGGTGTCCTAACTATAATTGTTTTTGGGATTATGACATTTCAAACAATTCAAGATTATTTAGAGGAAAGAAAACAGTAGTTATTTATATAAGATAAAAGCAAGTTCTAGCAAACCTTTAATTAGGTCTCTTTCTTTTATTTTTATTATATAAGCTTCTTCTTTTAAAAATTCAAAAAATTTACCTTTGTAAGCTGATAATTTAAATATGCTTATAGGCTCTTCTTTAATAAAGGAGAATTTAAACTCTTCATTTTCAAAATTTCCTTTTAATTCTTCTTTTGCTTCAGCTAATATATCTCCATTATCTAAAAAAGATATAGAAACAGGATAATCAAACTCTTTAGAATAAAGTTTTGCAATAATTCTTAATACATTGTTGTTAGTATGTATTGTGTCTATTCCTTCTATCTCATAATAGTATGTGGTTTCATCAATATTTATCAGCCCTTCTGCTTTTTCCATTATTTCTATTTCTGGATTAGCAAGCATTACAGAAAAGCTATTTCCTAGTTTATTGAAAATTAAGTTTTGTAGCTTCATTTAATCCTCTTTATGTAATGAATTTTTACTGGATGTATTGGAACATCATTCATTCCTTTCATTGTTGTAGTAGGAATTCTTGCTATCCATTCTACAACTTTCATACCTTCTATAACTTTTCCAAATACTGCATAACCATAAGTATCAGGTGTTTCTCCTTGGTGGTCTAATTGATAGTTTTCTGCAAGATTAATAAAGAACTGAGATGTAGCACTATCTATATCCATAGTTCTTGCCATTGCAACAGTTCCATAACTATTTCTAAGACCATTTTTAGCTTCGTTTTTTATAGGAGGATATTTAGGTATCTTGTAGTTTAAATTCTCGTCAAATCCACCACCTTGAACTACAAAATT
>WFXI01000097.1 GCA_015490675.1 Hydrogenothermaceae bacterium | reverse complement strand
TTGAAGAAAAAAGTCTTAATTGTAGATGATTCTGCACTTGTTAGAAGATTTTTATCAAAAATCATAGAAAGTTTAGGTTTAGAAGTTGATACAGCAAAAAATGCAACAGAAGCTATAGAAAAAGCCCTTGAAAACAACTATGACCTTATTACTCTGGATATGGAACTTCCAGACAAAAATGGCCTTGAAGTTATTAAAGAAGTAATGGATAAAAAGCCAACAAGAATTCTTGTAATTAGTGCATACACAACAGAAGATGCAGATTTAACCTTACAGGCTCTAGAAATGGGAGCTTTAGGATTTATAACAAAACCAGGAACTTTTGGAGCATCTATTCAACAAATAGAGGAGGAAATAAAACAAAAAATAAAAGAAATTATAAATATTCCTAAATTTAAAATTTTAATGAACAGAGAAAAAGCAAAAAGGAACAAGCAAAATTTTGAATCTATAGACAAAATAAAAATAACTGACTACTCTGCAAAAGAAGATACTAAATACATTTTAATTGGAGCATCTACAGGAGGACCAAGGTTAATAGAAACAATAGCAAAAACATTACCTGAAAATTATCCATATCCAATATGTGTAGTTCAGCATATGCCACCAAATTTCACTAAGAAGTTTGCAGAAAGGTTAGATAGTTTAAGTAAATTAAAAGTTGTAGAAGCAAGCAATGGAGAAGAAGTTGTAAAGGGAAAAATGATTATTGGGAAAGGTGGATGGCATCTTCATTTTGCAAAGAGGGAAGTAGATGATGTAATTGTATGTAAATTAGCCCCAAATACAAGGAATAGATTTTTTGTTCCATCTGTAGATGAAATGTTTTTTTCTGCTCTAGAAGTCATTGACCCAAAAAAAATAGTTGCTATACTTTTAACAGGTATAGGAGATGATGGAGCAGATGGAATGGTAGCCCTAAGAAAAGCAGGGGCTTATACAATAGCTGAATCTGAGGAAACAGCTGTAGTTTATGGAATGCCTAAAGAAGCATATTTAAGAGGTGGTGCTACAAAGGTTTTACCTTTTCCAAAAATATTAGAAGAAATATTAAAACTTGGGGCTAAAGATGGGATTCAAACAGTTTAAAGAATACTTACCACCAAGATTTAAAGAATTTGATGAAGCAAGAAAATATATTGAAAATATGGATTTATCAAATGATTTAACATATGAAGCTATTGATTATATGATTTCTCACAAAGAGTATTATTTCTTAATTAAAAATATTGTTAAACAGTTTGCAGACAATAATAAAGGCAGTGAAGAGTTTTTTAAGTATGTATTTTTTAGAATAGATAAATGCCCTAAAAGACAAGAAGATTTTGACCTTTACAAAAAAATAATTTTGTCTAAAAACAGAAATTTAAAAAAGGCATTTTTGTCTTTTGTAAGAAACTGTGCAAAAGAGTTTAAAGAAGAAGCAAAAAAATTACTGGAAGAAAAAGATAAACATTTAAGGCACTTTGGATTTTGTATATTAGTTTCTATTCCTGATGAAGATGTTAAAAATCTTTTAAAAGAATATGTTTCTAAAAACAAGATAAATAAACACGAGTTTAATGAGTTTATAAAGTATATTTACTTTTATGGAGATAAAGAAGATAAATCCTGCTTAGAAAATCTAAAAGAAAAATTTCCAGAATTTAAAGAAGAAATAGAAAAAGTGGAGGAAACTTTATAATTGCCAATTAAGACACCTTTTGTTGCTGTAGATGGTATAGTGCAGTTATTTGATGAAAATGAAAATTTTAAAGGTATAGTTTTAATAGAAAGGAAAAATCCGCCATATGGACTAGCAATTCCCGGAGGATTCGTGGATGTAGGTGAATCAACAGAAGAAGCTCTAAAAAGGGAAATGAAAGAAGAAATAAGTTTGGATGTTGAAATAACAGGACTACTTGGTGTTTATTCAGACCCAGATAGAGACCCAAGATTTCATACAGTTTCAATTGTTTATATATGTAAAGCTTATGGAAATCCTGTTGCAAGCGATGATGCTAAGAAGGTATTTGTTTACAAGCTAGAAGAAATTCCATTTGATAAACTTGTTTTTGACCATAGTAAAATTTTAAAAGACTTTATCCAAAGATAGCACTATGTGGAGCTGGGATTCAATAATAGAACAAAGAAAAAGATACACAAAAAGTTTTAAAAATTTTTTAGTTTTTGATATAGAAACTGTTAAAGATTCAAAAATGTTTCAAGAAATTGCTAACGAAAAAGAAAAACAAAAAGATGAGGATGGGGAATTTTTATCTATTCCTTTTCATAGAGTTGTTTCCCTTAGCTATATGATTATTAAAAATGGAGAAGTTATAGAATTTAAATCTTTTTCATCTAAAAATGAAGAATTTTTGCTTCAAAAATTTTGGGAAAAGTTTACAAATTCACACAATTTTTTAACTCAAAATGGTAAGAAATTCATAACAAGTTTTCCTGTTTTAATAACTATTAATGGAAAAGACTTTGATATGCCTGTTATAAAAGCTAGAACCTTAAAGTATGTGTCATCCTTAGACCATAACGATACAATAAAAAAATTTATAAGTATTTTTTTAGACAAGTTTGACAAATGGGAAGATAATTATCCTAGATATACAAACAAATACACTCCTTTTCATATAGATATTCCTGTTGATATTTTGGGTAAAAAAATGTCCCTCAAAAACCTTTGTTATTTATGCTCAATTCCTGTAAAACAGGAAGGAGAAGGTAGTAAAGTAGAGGAATATTTTAATGATGGAAATTTAGAAAAAATTGCAAAATACTGTGGAGAAGATGTAAAAGCAACAGCAATGCTATTTTCGTATATAAATACACATTTTCTATTAAATGCATACCCGTTTCCAAGTCTAGAAACTTTAGAAAATTTAGAGCCTGAAATAATAGAGGAATAAATTGCTCTTTTGTGGAAGTTATTCTTTTTTAAAAGAAAACCTGAAAGAAATAATAAACAATCTAGAAAGAGTAGAAAAACTTACATTTATAGTTCATACAAATCAAATGAAAACCTATCTCAAAGAATATCTTGCTAAAGAACTAGGAATTTTAGCAAATGCAAAATTTTATACCCTTGTTGATATTTCAAAATCTATTGTTAATATAGAACCTTTACAGGATTTTGATAAAGAACTTATATTAAGAAAGTTTTTATATGAAAAAGGATTAAAACTTGATGGACTTCCTGAAGATTTTAATCTCTTAGTTCAACAAATAAAACAATATGAAATTCCGATTGAAAACATAAAATCACAGCTTGTAAAAGACATTATAAAATCTTATGAAGAATTTAAAAGCAATGAATATTTTGATAGAGAAGATGTTCATAAACTTGCAATTGGAAAGATAAATAAAGAACTACTTAAAACAGATTTTTCTCTTGGATACCTATTTATTTTTGGGATAAAATCTGTTCCTATACTGTTTCAAAAGCTATTTATAAAATTAAAACAAGTTTCTAAAAATACATATGTTTTTTTGCCGATTTTCTCTGACAGTGGATATTTTCAAAACTATTACCATTTTTCAGAAGTTAGAAATTTTTTCCAGGATTTAGCAGAAGGCATAAAAATAGAAAACACAAATGATAAAAACATACTTGTAAGTAAAAAAATCTATAAGTTTGATTATGAAACAATAAAAAATGAAAACATTAAGCTCATAAAGGCAGATATAGAAATTGAAGAAATAGAATATATTGCAGAAAAAATATTAGACCTAAGCGAAAAAGGAGTAGATTTTTACAAAATAGGGATTGTTATTCCACATATTGAAAACTATTTGCCATTTATAAAGGAAATTTTTAAAAAATATAAAATTCCATATTACCTCCTAGAAGAAAACAAATATATAGACGATTTAATTTACAGAAAACTCTTTAGTGTTTTTGAGATAAAACTAAACAACTTTTCTAAAGAAAGTGTTTTAGGAATACTGTCAAATAAACTGTTAAACATAAAAAATATAGAAGAAATAGAGGAAAAAATTCTACTTTCTCCAATTATTGAGGGAATAGATGATTATAGAGAATATTTATTTAAAGAAAATAATTTTAGAGATTTAAAAAACTTACTGGAGCTATTAAACAATCTACCAGAAAAAGCAAAGCTAGAAGAATATATTAAAGTATTTACAGAAATTAACAACAACTTTATAAAAGATGAAACAGCGAAAAACTTTTTAGAAAATATATTAAGCACCCTTGAAGATACTAAGCTTTATCAAAAACTTTTTGAAGAGATTGAATATGAAGATTTTGTTTCTATAATAAAAACATTTTTCTTACAAGAAAATAAAGAACATAAACTAAAAGCAAACACTGTATCAATAATAACACCAACCTCTGCAGAAGCTAACAATTTTGAGTATATATTTTTCGTAAATCTAAACTCTGGAAATTTTCCATCTACATTAAAGGAAGAAGTTCTTGCTAGCTCTACAGAGTTAAACGGATTAGATTATCCCTACCATCTTTTAATGCAACAAATTTTAAACTTTTGTAGTTTATTAGACAAAAACAAAAAAATATATCTTTCTTACATTACAAACAGCATAATTTCAGGACAAAAAGCCCCATCTGTTATAGTTGAAGAAATAAAAAGAATATTAAACATAAAAGAAGAAGTAGCTACACCTTTTTATGAAAAAACAGTAAAAGACTTTAAAATAAAGTATGCAAACTTACTAAGGAATATAGACAATTCACTGAAAGAAAAATGGGAAACTTTACAAAAATCAGAAAGTCCAGAAATAAAAGACTTCAAGCTAGAAAATGTAGAAATAGAATTTCCAATTTCTCCAACAAAATTTAGTGTTTATGCATACTGTCCATATAAATTTTTCCTTGAACATATTGTAAAAATTGAAGAACCTGAAGAACAAGACAGAACCCAGATATCACCTTTAGAAAAAGGGATTTTAGTTCATAAAATCCTGGAAAAGTTTTATAAAGGTTTAGATTTAAATAATTACACGAAATATTTAGAAGAAAAAATCCCTCAGATAAAAGAAGAATATTACTCCAAAATAGAAGAGCTTATAAAACCTGTTTTACCATCTTACAAGCCTTTTGAATATGAAAAGGCAAATACCCTTTATAATCACCTAATAAAATTTATAAAAACAGACTTGCAAAGATTAACAAAACAGCAAAAAGAAGTTCCAAAAGAGCTTCTGGAAAAAGAATTTGAAGATGAAAACTTTAAAGGAAGAATAGACAGAATAGATAAAGACAAAGCAGGAAACTATTACATTTATGACTATAAAACAGGAGAAAATCCTGTAAAAGATATAAAAGAAGAAATTAAAAACAAATATATTCAGCTTTTAATATACAAAAACTTTTTAGAAAAAGAAGGTAAAATTGTAAAAGAAATAGGAATATTTGCTGTAAATGATAAGTTTGGTAATTTTGTCTATTCTATAGATGATGAAACTACTTTAAAAGAATTAAAAGCCTATTTAGAGAATTTAATCAAAAATTTGAAAGAAAAATGGTTTTATCCTAAAGAAAATGAATTTTGTAATTACTGCCAGTTTAATGATTTTTGTTTAAAAGATAAGCTACCAGTAGAGGAGCTAGAATAGTGCCAAACATAAACTATATAGCTTCTGCAGGAACAGGAAAAACTTATAATCTTATTAGTGAGGTCATAAAGAAGATACTGGATGAAGATGTATCCCTCAAAAACCTTTTAATTCTTACTTTTACAGAAAAAACAGCCACAGAGTTGAAAGAAAAACTCTTAGAAAGGATAAAAGAAATACTAAATAATCCTGAAATTTCAAAAGAAGCAAAAGTAAAATTACATAAACAGCTAATCTTTGTGGAAAGTGGATATATAGGAACTTTTCATAGTGTATTTTTAAGACTTTTAAAAAAATATCCTGAAAACTCTAGAATAGATAATTCTTTTTCCATAATATCTAATGATTTAGATAGTTTTTTAGATTTAGCATTTGAAAAGTGGGTAGAATTAGATTTCGAGACAAACAAAAAAGATTGGCAAGAAATAATAAATATTCTCGGAGGAAGCCCAAGAAGAATAAAAGAAGTATTTACAAATTTATACAAAAACAGGTTAAAGTTAACTAAACCAAAAATAGAGCTAAATAAACAACAAAAAACTATAAATCGTTTAAAACGAGAACTTGAAAAAACATTAGATAAACTTTTTACTGAATATAGAGATACTT
>WFXI01000096.1 GCA_015490675.1 Hydrogenothermaceae bacterium | reverse complement strand
TTTTATTATTTGTGGAAGTGTGGCAGTTATTATTAAATACCTTGCTCCAAGTTTTGTTGTTTCTTCTATCTGTCGTAGGATTGGAACTATCTGGGCAGGGTCAAATCCTTGAATTTCGTCAATTACAATATCTGAGTAGGATAAAGTAGCGTAGATTTTTTCATAGGTTGGATATTTAAAAACCGCTGTAAAAAGCTGGTCTGCTGTTGATATAGTAATAGGTTTTGATAGGTTTTTAGTGTTGTCGTAATCCCTTAAAACTGTAAAGTCCTCTTTATCTGTATTTTCAAAAACATAAAACAGACTTGTTGAATGCAGAAGTCCAACCTTATCATTGCCGAATATTTTCCTCATAGTTTCAAACATTGCGTTTGTGGAAGTTCTGTTTGGCAAGACATAAAACATTTTTCTTTTTGACCATATAGCTGCAAGCCCTGTTTTCCCAAGTCCTGTATCTGCAACTAAAACAAGGTTTTCTTTATCTTTAAATTTTTCTTGAAAGGGTCTTAATTTCTTAGGTTTATTATTCTTTGCAAGATAGCCTAAAAACAAGTTCTCTCTATTTTCTGTGATAGGCTCTTCTTCTATTACTAAATCTTCTCCTGAAGCAGAGTGATCTATTCTGATAAGAAGTCCTGCTATTTTTATAAGGGTTTTTATAAACTCGTTTTTGGTACGTAATCTATTATTTAACTCCTTAATATTTGCTACATTGTCAACTATATACTCAAGACGATTTTTGTAAAAATCTTTTGTTTCTTCAGATAAACTCGTTATCCCTAAATGAGAAAAAAACTCGTAAATGTTTTTTTCTATTTTATTGATTAATATGTCTATCCCAGAATAGTTTAAAAACTCTCTCCCTCTGGCGTGATGATTAATTATTGAGTAGATAATTAAAGATAATTCTTCTAAAGAAAAGTCATTTTCAAGTTTTCGAAGAAATAGAGGAGACAAATACTGGTGAGGAATTTTGTCATCTCTTATTTTACCATTACATTTAACAGGTTTTATTTTTGGATTTGCAGGCAGTTTACACTGAAAAAGTCTGTTTAACTTTCCATAGTCGTGATACTCAATAGCTACTTTTAAAAGTTCTTTTTCTTTATCTGTTAAGACGTCAGGATAATATCGATTAAATATATCAAATTGATATAACAAATTGTTAATATGCTTTTCTAATGTTGTTCCGTCTGATTTGGCAAGATGGGTTTTTGTAAAAAATATCATCTATTGACAAAATAGATATTAGTATTTTTATCTAAAATATCTATCATTAAATCCAAGTTAATTGCTGAACGCAAACCTAACTTAAATGTTGAATTATTTGTAAAAAATATATCAAAATGATTAGGAACATCTGGATGATGCTCTATATCATAGTCATATCTAATGTATCCATCCTCTGCTAATAAAACTTCTTTCAATAAAAGCCAAATTTTATCTTCTTCTTCTGTATTAAATATTCTATCTATATCTGAATAAAAGCAACTGGAAAAAAATTCTTCACTATTTAGAATTTCTTGTAGCTTTGATAATTCAACACCTGTCATTTTCTGATCTCTTATGTATATTTCTAAAAGGTTATTATCTGTAGGAACCAACTTAAATGGGAAATTTAGAGATACAATTTGATTGTCTCTCAAAAAGAAAACTCTCTTGAAATTTTCATTCTTAAAAATTATGATTTCTTTATCCTGTCTGTTATATGAGTATGGAACTGTTATAAGAATTCTTACTAAATCTAGCCATACTTTTATAACATCTGTTTTTCTTTTAATGAAAAAATTTGATTCGAAAAGATAACCCAATGCAAAAGCTTCTTGTTTTGAATAACAAAAATATTCCATACCATATCTTAATCAATAAATTCTAAGTTGCGTTCTATAAATTTTTTTAATTTTTCTTTTTCAAATGTAGCTCCTATACCAGCCATTATCATTCTTTCTAATTTTTCTTTTTTTTCTTTATCTTTTATCTCCATTTCTTCAAAAACTTCTTCTAATATCTCTTTGAATGTTTTTCTTCTCATATTATATGAAATTATATTTTGAAAAATTTCTCTTAATTCTTCATCATCTGGCTCATAAGTTTCAATAAAACCTGCTTCTTTTATTTTTTTTAATCCTGTTAATATGTTTTCTCCTATTCTATTTTCTAATAGGAGATAGGATCTAATCAAAGATCGAGATAACATTGCATAAAGTGTATTTCTATAAGATAGATCTCTAATCATTTCTTTTGTTAAACAAATTACAAATGGGAATTCTAATCCCTTGACATTATTTCTATTTGTAATAAAAACAGAATTTTGTTCTCTTTTTTTTGTTTCTATTGCTATATTACATTTCCAACTCATTTCTTTGAAGATTTTATAAGATAATATATTTATTAAGTCATATATATAATTTTCTTTATCAATTAAAATTATTGATATATCATCTGGAGTAATATCAAATTCTTCCCTTAAATTTTTTAAAATTTCTATAGTTTTTTCAGCTAAATCAATGTTATCGTATACAATAATACTTTCTATTTCCTCATCTATATCTAAAAATCTTTTTAGTGGTCTCCTTGAAAGTTTTACTGTATTCTCATTATTTATTTTTTCTTTTTCCAATGTATATCCTAATTTTTTCCAATCATCATCTTCCTTAAACCACCTTAAGTGAGGTTTTTCAAATAATCCCATAGATAAAGCATGAGAGAACATTAAATTTTTGTTATCCGTTCTATAGCATTTATTTAAAACTATATAAGGTTTTATTTCTTTATCCTCTCTATATTCAAATATATTTTGGAATACATCTCCAGCTATGTAAACTTTTTCCTTTGTTACGAGTTCACACAATTCAAAGAAACTTTCGGGAAAATCTTGAGATTCATCAATAAGTATATAATCAAATGCATATTCAAATTCTTCAGAATCTTTTAATTTTTTTATTTCTTCTATAGCCATTTTGCAAGCTTGATCAAAATTATAAGCACTAAAAGTATAAAAAGGAATTTTATAAAAATGCGTTATGTATCTGTAAGTTCCACTTTCAGGATCATCTTTACTACCCCAAGCATGAAATATTTTTAGAAATTCACTATTTATCTGTTTAGGAACTTGCATTATGTTAAAAAACTTAATAATCCTCCTTCTCAACTCATCAGCTAAAACTTTATTATGACAAGTTAGAAGTAATCTATAATTATTAGGACTCATATATAATTCTTTTAGTTTGTGGAAAAGCAATTCTGTTTTCCCTGTTCCTGATAGACCTTGAATAACAACCCTTTTTAAATTTTGAGGTTCTTCAAAAATAAATCTAACTTGATCTGTATCTAATAAAATAATACGTCTTTTTATAGCTTCTGTTATTCTTTCTGGAATTTCTAGAGATTTTATTCTTTTTGCTTCGTTTATACTTCCTATAAAAAATGAAATGAGTAAATTAGCTAATCTTTTGTTAGATTTTTCTATTATTTTTAGATTATTAAAGTCTTCTTCTAAAAAGTCATGAAATTTAAAGAACTTCTTAATATATTTGTTTTTCCAGCGTTTTGGACGACCTATAATTTCTTCAAAGTTATATCTCCATGAAATTTTCCCTATATCTTCTACTATTTCTTCAACAGCTTCATTAAACAAATCTTCATCTTGTCCTATGTTAATTACACTTATTTTGTAGTTAGGGATAAGAATAATTAAAATTTCTTTATATGAATAGTCTGTGTTAATGATTAAAGGTTTATCTAAGATAAAAATATTTTCTGTAATATTTTCGTTTTCCAGTTTACTTATTATATCTCTCAGATATGATTCCTTTTCTTCTCTATTATTTACATTAAAATATATGTTTTCCATAATTTACGACCTCAATGTTATATTAAATAAGCTCAATAGCATACTCCCCGTCAAATATTTTAACATCTTTAGCAACTGTTCTTGTTTTTGTATAAACAAGATTTATTGGTTTGTAACCTGTTATATTTTTCTTATCATCAACTATTGTATCAAGTGCCATATTGAACAGGCTTCCTTTCTGCTTCTTTTCTTTAGTCCAATTTAGATAAATATTTGTCCAGTCTTGGTATTTATTTTTGTATTTGTTGAAAGGGAGTTCTTCCAAGTTTTCTTTTACAGATATGTCTATTATTAAATCTTCCTGTCTTCCAAGTCTAAAAATTTTTGGAGAATTTTGAATCGCCTTTATAATTTTTCCCTCAAATGGGGATTTTATGTGGATAATCCATCTACATTCGTGGAGTTTCTGGATAGGGATTATGTTTGTTTTTATTTCCTTTTTGGTTTCTAAGATTAGCTGTTCCTTTTCAATTGAGACACTTTTATAATTTCCTTGAATGGAAAGCTTTGTGTTTTCGTAGTTTATGCTTTCGTAATCAGTTATAGCTCTTAAAAAGCCGTAAATAGTAGATGGTGGTGGGAGAGGATAGCTAAGATATGGATTTCCCACCGTTGGAATTCTAAAATGTGCTGTTTCCTGATATATTTCAAGTCTTATCATTTTTAGCTCTCTTTGAAGATTTCTTCTACTATCTCATTTACCACTTGATTGTAATTCATAAAATCTGCAGTTTTTATTGTCTTTCCTTCTGAATTTGCAAAGTTTACAAGTTCTTGTGCTAATTCTTCTGTATTTAGATAACCACCTTCAGATAGTTTCTCTTTTAAAAACTGTTTCATAAGTAGATAGTATTTGGGTGCTATGTAATCAAGGGAAAATGCTGCAAAGAATGGACTTAAGTTTCTCTCAGAACCTTCTATTCTTTTAGCAAGTTCTCCCATACCTTCTAAAAGCTCTCTAAGTCTTCTTTCTCTTTCTTCTTTTTTAAGAACTATTCTGGTTGTTTTTTGTCCTTTTTCATTTTCAAAGTAATCAATACTTTCAACAATTTCTATCCATTTTTGAACCTGTTCATCTGTTATTCTATTATCAAGTTTTAAAGCTTTGTATATTTTCTTTATTTTTTCTTCTAAAGAGTCATCTTCTTTGATTCTTGTATCAACTGTGTAAATCTCTTGTATTCCCACTCTATTAACTTCTATACCAAAGGGCATAAGATAAATTCCATAGAAGTTTTCTTTGTTTATAATGTTAGCTTCATCTTCTCCGTATAGTTTGGATATTGCCATATTTGTCATAAATTCCATATCGCCAAAGTAGTTGTTTATTGAAATTCCGTTATCAACCAAGAGTGTCCCATATCTCTCATATTTAGGTTTTGCAACCATTGTTCCTGCAAAATCAAACTCTTCACTGTCTATTATTGTTCCAGTTCTCTGAACAACTCCTCCTTCTTTTGTAACCATTGGTATAGACCAGCCTTTGTTCTGCTGTAGTGCTGTCCATAATGCTCTTTTGTAAGAAACTGGAGAGAAGAATACCTTTATTCCTTCAGGGGTAGTGATTTTCTTTACTGTAGCTATATTTCCTATCCCATCTCCCCTGTTTACTACACCTGTTTCAATAACAAAAACGCCTGTAAGTTTCATTTTATTGAACCTCCATTTATATTTTTAGTCTTTTAAAATGTTCATTAGCAGTCTCTTTAATAAATTTTTTATTTTCATATTCTTCTTCAGCTATTCTCATAATTTTTTCGAGTTTATACTCTTGTAGTTTTTCATTTACGAGCTCTGAAATTGTTTTACCAGTTTTTAAACTTTCTTCTTTTAAATATTCATAAATTTCATCATCTAAATGTATTTGTATTTTTTTCATAATCGTTTGCCTCTATGTTACAAGCTTTCCTCTTTCACAGCCTCTTCTTTTTCTATCTCAACTTTCTCCCCCGGTTTTCTTGTCATTACTGCAAGGGCAATTGTCGTAGCTATGTCCTTGTATGTATCTTTTGTTATCATCTGCAGTAGATTA
This sequence comes from Hydrogenothermaceae bacterium, assembly GCA_015490675.1. GTDB lineage: Bacteria > Aquificota > Aquificia > Aquificales > Hydrogenothermaceae > Hydrogenothermus. Next base: position 2,620 of record WFXI01000096.1, on the reverse strand, counting down.
CTATCTATAGGTGCATCGTAGCTAATCATAACCCTTGTTAGTGTTTCCATAAACTGATTATAAGTTCCTTTTGAGGCGTCTAAAAAAGAGTTTGAAAGAGAGATTATCTTATTGTTAAAAGTATTCCAGTTAATCTCTCCGCCTTCAGATAAAGACGAGAAAACTCTTCCTCTCAAAAACTGTCCGTATTCCTTGAAAGCATCATACATATCCATATTTAGCTCCTCCTCTAACTTGAAATGCATTTTTAAAATGTGGAGTAGTACACTTATATAAAACCCTTTTACCGGTGGATTTTTGACATTGTTTTGCCTGAAATTTTCCGCCATTAAGGCAAGCTTTAAAAATCTCCAGACTATTACAATTAGCTTTTGATTATTGACAATAGCGTGTAAGAGTTCTTTTGATAGGTTTATTGTCCGATACCCTTGTTTATCTTTTACCTGTCCCCAAAGACTGTCCTTATAGTCTGTGTAAAGTTTGTTCAGTTCATTTTCTAATTTTATTAAGTTTTGAATTGTTTCCTCTGTAAGAAGATAAAAATCCAAATTTGGATTTTGTGGGTCAAGGTAAAATTCCAATATCTGTAATTCTCTAATATATCCTTCTCTCTTTAACTGTAGCTTTTCATAATCAATAATTCTCTTTGTAAGCTCTCCTATGTCTGAAATCTTTAATCCTTCATTTAAATCTTCTAAATCTTCCAAGTTAGGTCTATAAACGGCAATGGCATTTAGCTCATTTCCTAAAAAGGTGAAAGACTGGGTAATTGCAAGGTTTGAAGCAAGACAGTAGGGACATATAAAAATGGATGGTTCTCCAAACCAAAATGCATTAAACTGTGCAGGTGCAAAGAAAAACGTATCTCTTGTAATTCTTTTTCCTTTATTTGTATGGCAAAAAGAACAGGTTCCCTCTCCTATATCTTTATAAAGTTTATCAACTGCTCTTTGGAAAACTTCTTTTCCTCTAACTTTCATGTCAGCTTGAAAGTTTAAAAGAATGTTGTTGAGCAAGTTTACAGTTTTACTCCATAGAATGTCTTCTATTTCTTGTACTGAAAAAGACTTTTTTGGAAAGTTTTCAGAGAGAAATTTATAAATCTCTTGGGACAAATCCTTTATAACTTTTTCTAAGTTTTTTTCTTTTTTAACCAATTTTTCAAGATTTATCTTTATAAAAGGCTCTATTTTCTCTTTAACAAATTTTTCAAACTTTTTCTTAGCCTCTTTATCGCTTTTGAATAAAGTATCTACTACTTTTTCTAAAAAATAATCTCCAGATTTTTGAGAAGTTAATTTCAGTATTATAAGTTCCAAAATTTCCTCAGGTTTCTTGTTTACTTCTATATAAAAATTCCCATCAGTTTTATAGTCTTCCTTGAAAAAATCTAAAATTTTCTTTAGCCCGTAAATTCCAAGGTCATATTGAAAGTTTCCAGTTAATGTATATCGCATTACCCTAAAACCTCCACCATTCCAAATCCTTGTCCTGTTCGATTGCCTATACCAATTTTATAAAGGATTTCTAAGTCTTTTGGATGTCCTGAGAGTTTGAAAATCCCAGAGTTTCCTGTAAGATACATAACTGGCTTTCCTGTTTTTTCTCTAAATGCCTTTAAAGTGTGTTTTACGACCTGTTTGTTCATTTTTATTGGCTCAAATTTAAGTGGTTCTTCCAAGCCTTTTCCTTTTATGTGAGGAGACCTTAGTATTCTGTCAGTTATTTCATTTAAATGGTATTGAAACTTTTCATCTGAGAATAAAACAGGTTTATCATTTTCATCTTCTATAATAATTGGAGAGTTTGTTTTGAATACTACCGTATTTGATTTAATAGGTCTTTCATTTATAGGAGATACCTTTTTAATTTCCCATACTATTTTTTCACCATTAACAAGCATATTTTTATCTGAGCTAAAATCAAATGTGTGTAGTCTTTTTAGTCCATTAAACAGACTTATTAAAAAGCGGTAATCTAATGCTGAAATAAATAAAGATAAATAACCTTCTTCTATATTAAACACTGTATCTTCAATGCTGAAATTTTCATCTAACTGTATTTTTGCTTTTGTTAATTTTTTATAGGGTGGTAAAAGGAGATTGAAGCTAAATGGTTTTGTTATTTTGCCATTGTAAAGGAATTCTTTATACTCTTTATCAGATTTTTTTAATGCTTCTTTAAAAAAGGAAATAATTCTGTGCCTATATAAAATAGGAATCTTGTTTGTTTTAATTAAGATTTTAATCCTCATAAATCCCCACCTTAAATTTTATGTAAGCACAAAATTCCTAAAAATCTAATATCTTAATGTTAAACTTTTCGATTTTATCTTTTGCATATTCTTTATTTATACTCTATTAATTTTGTAGCCTTTATTTAGTTTCTTTGCTATCATTATAATATCCAGCTACTATCCAAAAATATTAGCGCATCATACCCTTGATTTCTGAGGGACGAATACCATCATTTTGACCAAAACTTCCTCCCATTAAAGTAGGAGTTACTATCTTGACAAAAAAGTCAATAGATTTCAAAATCAAAATTCCCCCTGCCGTTTTTTCTTTGTTTATCAGTTATAGACTTGCTCAATTTTTTATCTTATATTATATTTTCAATG
>WFXI01000095.1 GCA_015490675.1 Hydrogenothermaceae bacterium | reverse complement strand
CTTCTATACATATAGGCTCCTTACAATTTTTTTGTTTTATAACTAAATCTATCTTTTGGTCTCCTATAGTCAATTTTAATTTTGATAGGTATTTTATCTGTTTATTTAAAATATTTTCGGTATTCTCTATTTCTATAAAAATATCTATATCTCCTCCTTTAGCTTCTGGATTTGCTCTTGAACCAAATATCCAAAGTTTTATATCTTCTCCAAAAATTTCTTTAGCGAGATTTTTTATTGAATTTACTTCAAAGTCTGATAAACGAATTTTTTTATTGATTGTTTTCATTACCTTTTTCCTTTTTTTTCAGTTCTGTGAGTATTTTTACAATTTGATTTACCATATCTGGGCTAACATTGTCTAATACTGCTCCAGCTTTACTTTCTTTCATATTATATATAATGTAAGCTGCTTTTTTAGGGTCTTCCATATTTGATATTTTTTCTCCTGCTAATTCTGGTTCCATTTTTTCAAAGACTTTTGCTAACTTTTTATATCTTTCATTTAAGATTTCTTTTTTTAAATTTTCTAACTCTTGTTTTTCTTTGGCTAACTGTTGCCTTTGTTTTTTTATTTCCTGTAAAGTTTTTTCATTTTTTTGAATCAATTGCTTTATTTCATCCCTTAATTTCTGAAGTTTTTGAATTTCTTTTTCTATCTCAATTTTTTCTGGTTGGGCTATAGCTGAAAAACTAACTATTAGTAAACCTGCGATTAAAAATCTCATCAATAAGGGCAACCTCTTTTTTTAGGTTTTCTTTTATTTCCTTTTTTTCTATTTTTTCAATATATTTTTCGACGGCTTTGATTTGTGCATTTAACTGTGCAATTTGAGATTTTATTTTTTCTTCCTCTTTATAAAGTTTGTTTAACTTTTCTTTAGAGTTGGCAATTTGTTTCCTTATATTTTCTATATAGCTGTTTGCTAAATTAAAGTCAGATATATAACCTAAAGATGTATAATCAAATTTTTGAAGTTTTTCACTTAAAAGTCTTATACTTTTTTCTGTTTCTTCTATATCTAATTGGATATCTTGAAGTTGCTTTTTTAATAAACTTAAATTCCTTTCTTCTAAAGATTTGTACTTTTCAAGAGTTTTTTTCATCTAAAGAGTATTCTCCAATAATTTTAATCTTATTTCCGTTTTCAGTTGTAATTTCCTGTCCTTCTTTTATAAAAGTTCGTAGCATATATCCTAAAGATAAATCTTTACAAACAGAGGTAATTTCTCCTACTTTTTTATCATTTTGTATTAACTTCTCTCCTTCTTGAATATTGTCAATATTTTCAAATTTTACAAGAGTCCTTGGTGTTTTTCCTCTAAAATAAACTCTGGCGATTGCTTCCTGACCTACATAACATCCTTTGTTAAAGTTTATTGCATACTTGTAAATTGGTGTTTCTAATGGTAGATAGCCTTCTTTTAATTCTTTACCTATTTTAGGAATACAGTTTTTAATTCTAATGTAATCAAAATCTTCTTCAGTGATAAATTCCAAACTATCTGCTAGTTTATCTATATATTCTGAAGGAGCAATTATATCGTATCCTTCTTCTCCAGCTCTTAAAAAATTTCTTGCAACTAATACATTGTTTTCATATTTAAATTCAAAAGGATTTAGCTCTAGATTAAATTTTTCTTTTACAAAATCTGAAGTTTCTTTACCAAATATATATATATGTTCAAGAGTATCTGTCAGGTCTTCAAAAAATACCTGCATAGAAAGCTTTAATCTTGTGAACTCTTCTATAATTCTTTCAGAATTAGAGTTTGTATCTAGAAGAAAATAATCTTCAAAATTATAAACGAAAAACTCATCTATTGGATGTCCATTTCCTTTTAGTCTTAAATTATAGTTAAATTTAAAAGGTTGAAGGTTGTTTATATCATTTGTAAGTAAATTATGTAGGAACGCTTTATGCTCTTCTGCTATTCCTTTTATAGCAAGTTTAGACTTTTTTCCATATACTTTAATTTTTCCTCTATTTAATTTAATTGCTTTCATTTAAAACCTCCTTCAAATACCTAAAATCAAACGCTGTTTGACAAATTTATACTCACATTATAGACTAAATTAAGCTTAACCAATTATGATTAAAACCAATGGAGGTTACCTATGTCAAAGCAAAATAGACCTGTTGTTTCTGTTGTAGGGGCTGGGAATGTAGGGGAGCATGTTGCAAATATATTAGCAATAAAAGGTCTTGCAAATATAAGAATGTTTGACCTTGCAAGAAAAACAGAAGATAAAGTTTTTGAAGTTGTAAAAGGAAAAGCTTTAGATATAAAACAAATGGCAACTTCTTTACACAGTGATGTTGAAGTAGAGGGATTTACAGTAACTCCTGAAGGTGATGGATACGAACCACTTGAAGGTTCAGATATTGTTGTTGTTACTGCTGGATTTCCAAGAAGACCTGGAATGAGTAGAGATGATTTATTATCTAAAAATGTTGGGATTATTAGAGTAATATCTGAAAGAATTGCTAAATATGCTCCAAACGCAATTGTTATCGTGGTATCAAACCCTGTTGATGTAATGACTTATGCAGCTTTTAAATTGACTGGTTTTCCTAAAAATAGAGTTTTTGGAATGGCTGGTGTTTTAGATACAGCAAGATTTAAGTCTTTCTTATCTATGGAATTAGGAGTTTCTGTTAGAAACATAAATGCTTATGTTATTGGCGGACATGGTGATGATATGGTTCCTCTTTTATCTGTGTCTTCAGTTGCAGGAATTCCACTAAAAGAAGCTTTACCTGAGGATAAATTAAATGAAATAGTTGAAAGAACTAAATTTGGTGGTGGTGAAATTGTTAACCTTATGGGAACTTCTGCATATCACGCCCCTGGTTCTTCAACAGCATATATGGTTGAAGCAATACTACAGGATAAGAAAGAAATTATGCCTTGCTCTGCATATTTAGAAGGTGAAGATGGAGAATTTTATGAGGCAAATGATGTTTATGTTGGTGTTCCTGTGAAACTTGGAAGAAATGGTGTAGAAGAAATAGTTAAGTTAAATATGACAGAAGAAGAAAGAGAGCTTTGGAGAAAATCTGTAGCTTCTGTTAAAAGTGGAATAGATAGAATTAAAGAATTAGGATTAATTTAAGAGAGGTATAAAAGATGAGAGAAATAGATGCTTCTTTGATAACTGAAAAAGTTAAGCAACTTGTAATGGATACTGAATACTTTATACCTCAAGACTTTATAAACACTATAGAAAAAGCTATTCCTAAAGAAGAATCTCCTATGGGACAGGAAATTTTAAAAACAATTCTTGATAACGCTAAAGTAGCAGCAGAAGAAAAAGTAGCATACTGTCAGGATACTGGTTATCCTGTTTTCTTTGTAGACATAGGTCAGGATGTTCATATAAAAGGTGGACATATTACAGATGCAATAAATGAAGGTGTTAGACAGGCTACAAAAGAAGGATATTTAAGGGCTTCTTTGGCATATGACCCTATAATCGATAGAAAAAATACAGGAGATAACACACCAGCTCTTATTTATTACAACATTGTTCCAGGAGATAAAATAAAAATTAAATTTGCAGCCAAAGGTGGTGGCTCAGAAAACCAAAGTAAACAAAAAATGTTAAAACCTGCTGATGGATGGGAAGGGGTAAAAGAATTTATCTTATGTTGTATAGCAAATGCAGGACCAAACGCTTGCCCTCCATTTACAGTAGGAGTTGGAATAGGAGGGACATTTGATTACTCAACAGTTTTAGCTAAAAAAGCATTATTTAGGCATATAGGAGAAAGACATCCAGACCCTAGAATTGCAAAATTAGAAGAAGAATTAATAGAAGAAGCAAACAAACTTGGTGTAGGTCCTCTTGGATTTGGTGGGTCTACAACTGCTGTTGATGTAAAAATAGAAGTTGCTCCTGTTCATATTGCATCATTACCTGTTGCAGTAAACATTCAGTGTCATGCAGCAAGACATAAGGAAATAGAAATATAAAATGGCAACTGTTTTAAAAGAAAAAAAACAGCTTAAAAATAAGCAAAAAAAACAGACAAAAAGAACAAGAGTTCCAAAGGCTCTTATTTACGAAATGAGAAAAGGCTCTCCTATATATTATAGGGATTACGACAAAGTATTGGCTGGGGAACTACCTCTGGAGGCGGTGATGGGTAGTAGTGGATTGCATTCTTGGCTGTTATGGATAATTTTTTCTTTTTTATCGGATAAAATTGATAGGTCTAAGTATTTCTTGGGAACAGGAGAAGTTGGCTATAAATTTGCCCCCAAAAGCTGGTATAACCTAGATATAGCAATCTGGGATAAAGAGAAGGTAAAACCTTATTTAAAAGAAAACAAATTAATACCTGTTGCTCCAGAGGTAGTTATAGAAATAGATACAAAAGCAGATTTAAGGAAATTTGATAATCCCCAAGATTATTTTCATAGAAAAACTCAAGATTTACTAGATAGTGGCGTAAAAAAGGTTATCTGGATATTTACTAAAGATAAAAAAATTTGGATAGCAGAAAATAAAAAACCTTGGCTCATCGTTGATTTTGATTATGAAATACCTGTTTTTAAAGATATTTCTTTTAATTTAGAAAAACTAATGAAAGAGGAAGGATAAATGAGTGAAGTAAAAAGAATAACTACGCCTTTGACAGATGAAATTATAGAGGATTTAAAAGTTGGAGATAGAGTTCTATTAAGCGGTGTTGTATACACTGCTAGAGATGCTGCACATAAAAGAATGTTAGAAGAATATGAAAAAACAGGAAAACTTCCATTTGATATAAAAGGACAGGTTATTTACTATGTTGGTCCTACTCCTCCAAAACCTGGACAAGTAATTGGCTCAGCAGGACCAACAACAGCATATAGAATGGACAAATATACTCCAAAACTTCACGAACTTGGATTAAAAGCTACAATTGGAAAAGGTTTTAGAACTCAGCCTGTAAAAGAAGCATTAAAAAAATATAAAGCAGTATATTTTGCTGCTTATGGTGGAACTGCAGCATTACTTTCTAAACATATAGTTGATGTTGAGATAATAGCTTACGAAGATTTAGGAACAGAAGCTATAAGGAAATTAACATTTAAAGATTTTCCAGTTATAGTAGCTAATGATATTTATGGAGGAGACATATTCCAGCAAGGGCAAGAAAAATATAGAAAGATTAATTTAGAATGCTCTTTGTAAATGCTTTATACAGTAGGCTACTCTCCATTTTTTGAAACAGAAAAGCTTATAAATAAGCTAAAAGAGCTCAATATATCTGCTGTTTTTGATATTAGAACTTTTCCTTATTCAAATGCATTTCCACAATATAATGAGCCAAATATAAAACCTATACTGAAAGCTAATAAAATTGAATATAAATTCTTAGGTGATTATATTGGAGGATTAACAATAAAAAAAGAAGTGCAAAAAGGAATCAGTAATCTTTATGATTTAACTAGAAATGAAAACATAAAAAAAGGACTAAATTATCTCTATAAAACTTCAAAACATAAAAATATAGCTATTATGTGTGCAGAAAAATCCCCTTTTGATTGCCATAGATTTTTAGCAGTTAGTGCTTTATTAAAGTTTTATGCAAACTTAGAAGTTTTAAACATAATAGAAGATAAGGTACTAAACTTTAGAGAAACTATAGATAACTGGAAAATTGAGCAAAATTTAACCAGTCTTAAAATTGATGATGAAAAATTAATCTTTCAAAGGTTAAACTATATATATAAAACTTTAAACAAACGGGAAGAAAAAATAGTTAAAAAAGCAGAAAACTTAAGTTTATTTTAGATAAAAAAATAAATTTTAGGAGGATAGAATGAAGGTTCACGAACATCAGGCAAAAGAAGTTTTTAGAAAATATGGACTTCCTGTTCCAGAGGGTTACCCTGCATTTACAGTAGAAGAAGCTGTAGAAGTTGCTCAGAGAATTGGAAAATTTCCAGTTGTTGTAAAAGCACAAATCCACGCAGGTGGAAGAGGTAAAGCTGGAGGAGTAAAACTTGCAAAGGATTTAGAAGAAGTTAGACAGTATGCAGCAGAGCTTCTAGGAAAAACATTAGTTACTTTCCAAACAGGTCCTGAAGGATTACCAGTAAGTAGAATTTATATAGAAGAAGGAACAAACATAGACAAAGAATTTTATGTTGCTATAACACTAGATAGAAGTAAATCAAAGCTTATCATAATGGCTTCTGCTGAAGGTGGAATGGAAATTGAAGAAGTTGCAGCTAAAAATCCAGATGCAATTATTACAGAAGTTATTGACCCATTTTTAGGTTTAAGACCTTTCCAGGCTAGAAACATAGCTTTAAAACTTGGATTTCCAAAAAATTTAATTAATAAAGTTGCTTCTATTTTTGTAAAACTTTACGAAGTTTATATGAATGAAGATGCTTCTATGGTTGAAATTAACCCATTAGTATTAACAAAAGAAGGAAATGTTGTTGTTTTAGATGCTAAAGTTGATTTTGATGATAATGCATTATACAGACACCCTGATATCATGGAAATGGAAGACCCAACTCAGGAATCAGAATTAGAAGTCAAAGCAAAACAATACAATCTTAACTATATTAAGCTTGATGGAAACATTGCTTGTATGGTTAACGGTGCAGGGCTTGCAATGGCAACAATGGATACAATTAAACTTGCAGGAGGAGAACCTGCTAACTTCCTAGATGTTGGTGGTTCTGCTAATGCTGAGCAAATAGCAAATGCTTTTAAAATCATCCTTTCTGACCCTAATGTAAAAGCAATATTTATCAATATTTTTGGTGGAATTTTAAGATGTGACAGACTTGCAGAAGGTATTATAAAAGCTTCAGAAGAAGTAAAACCTCATGTTCCTATTGTTGTTAGAATGGAAGGAACAAATGTTGAACTTGGTAAGAAAATGTTAAATGAAAGTGGATTAAACTTTATTACTGCAGATACAATGTGGGAAGGTGCTGTTAAAGCTGTAGAAGCAGCAAAAGGTCAAAACTAATCAGGTATAGTTTATGGGATTAGCTGATAAATATTTACCTTACTATACGGTAGCAGAAAGAAATAAATGGCAGGGTGATTGGGAATTAATTGAAGGAATTCCCTATGCCCTTGCTTCTCCTTCTTTAGAACATCAAAGAATTGTTAAAAATCTAATTATAGAAATTAATAGGTGTTTAGAAGAATGTAATCTAGAAGACTGTGAAGTTATACCTGATGTAGATTACTACATATCAGAAGACACTGTAGTTAGACCTGATGTAGTTGTAGTTTGTGGAAACTTAAGGGAAAAAATAACAACTACACCAAAGATAATTTTCGAAGTTGTATCTCCTAGCTCTGTAAAAATGGATGAGCATATAAAATTTGAGCTTTATGAAAAAGAAGGAGTTGAATACTATTGTTTAGTTTATTCAATAGAAGATAGGAAACATGTAAAAATTTACTATTTAGAAAATAATAAATACATCAAAGTTTTTGAAACAATTGATGAAACAT
>WFXI01000094.1 GCA_015490675.1 Hydrogenothermaceae bacterium | reverse complement strand
TTTTAAGTCCAGCTTTTTCTTTTGCAGTTTAGTTTTTAAATATGAATGATAAGGCTTTATTCCCTGAAACTGTAAACTCGCTAAAACTGTAAATGCTACATTACCTTTAGGGTCTAAATATGGATATTGCTCTGTATATGTATATTTAGCCTGTGCATACACTTTTGGATAGAAATTTGCCTTTTCTATTTTTGATAAATAATCAAGCTGTTTTTTCTTTGTAGAAAGGATTTTTAGAATGTTCTTGTTTTTTAAGGCTATATTGTAGAGTTTTTGTAAATCAAAATTTTTATTTTCAAGGTTTAAATTTATTTTTTCTACCTTAAAATCTTCATCCAAAGGCTTATTTAATATTAAGTTCAACTTTGATTTTGCAAGTTTTAAATTTGTTTTAGCCTTTTTTATGTCTGCTTCTACCTTTTTTAGTCTAACTTTTGCTTCCAGCAGGTCTACTTTTGTTGTTAAACCTTCTTTTAAATATTCTCTTGCCTGTTTTAAGTGTAAGTTTATAGCCCTTTTTTGAGATTGATAAATTTCTAAAACTTCTTTAGCTTGAAGAACATCTACATAGGCAATCTTTACTTTGTGAGTAATATCTTCAATCTTTTCTTTTTGGCTTAATGTTTGGTTTTGTATATCTAACTTTGAAATTTTAATTTTATAAATTCTTTGAAAACCAGTAAAAACAGGATAGTTTAGCCCAATATCAAACTGGTAAAAATCTTTATTAAATTGCTTAAATTCAAAAGCTGGAAGTGGCGGTGTTGGTGGAATTTTTGTATAAGGTGTATCCTTTAAAACTGTATAAGAAAAATCTGCAAAAAATTGTGGTAGCCACAAGTTTTTGTCTTCTTGTAACTGGAAATTTGCAATTTTAATATCATAGATAGCTTGTTTTATTTGTAAATTATTTTTTACAGCTTCATGGATTGCTTCATCTAACGAAATTGCATATACGAAAGCTGGAAAAGCTAAAACTGTTAATATTTTTCTCATTTTTCTTTCCCTAAAATTAGTTTTAAACCTTCTTCAAACTCTTTTACTACTTCATCTATTGGCTTTTGGTCTCTCAAAAAGTTTATTTCAAATAATCTTTTCCCAAATCCTAAAAGGATGTCTGTTAATAATTCTTTATTTTGGTAATCTTTTAAAACTTCTAAATAAAATCTTTTAAACATTTGTTCTGCTTCAAAATGTATTTTTTGAAACTTGTCATCAGTGCAAAGGAGATGAAAAAAGTAAATTTCTGCTACTTCCCTATACTCTGAAAGAAGATAAAAAACAGACTTTGCAAAATCTTCTAACTTTTGTTCAGGTGGTAAGTCTTTACTTGAGAAATTTTCTATCTGCTTTTTTATTTTCCCTATGATTTCTTCAACTATGTAAATAAATATTTCCTCTTTACTCTTAAAGTATAAATAAAAAGTTCCCTGTGCCACTCCTGCATCTTTAACTATGTCTGAAACTTTAGTGTTAAAGTATCCATTTTTGGAAAAAAGCTTAATCGCACTATTTATAAGCCGTTTCTTTGTATCTGACTGACTCATCAGTCATATAATATAACAAAATCACAAAAAATTTCAAGGGTGTATTTTTTAAACCTTTTCAAACTTTGATAAATACTTCTTTGCTACATCTGAATCATCAAAATGATATATCTTGTCTCCAATGATTTGATATGTTTCGTGCCCCTTTCCTGCAATTAAAACAATATCATCAGGTTTTGCCATTTTTACAGCTTCTTTTATTGCTTCTTCTCTATCTATAATTTCCAAAGTTGTCTTTTTCATTTCCATTCCTGATTTAATATCTTCGATTATATCTTTAGGGTCTTCTGAGCGAGGGTTATCTGAAGTTAGGATTATTATATCTGCATACTCCTCTGCTATTTTTCCCATTTTTGGTCGTTTTGTCTTATCTCTATCTCCTCCAGCACCAAAAACAATAATTATCCTGTTTCTTTTTATCTTCTTTAAACTTCTTAAAATATTTTCAAGTGCATCTGGTGTATGTGCATAGTCATTTATTACTAAAAAATCTTTTGCTGGAACAATTTCGTATCTTCCTCTAATTGGTTCAAGTTTTGGTGTAGCCTCAAGTAAAAAATCTAAATCTATCCCATAAGCAAGCAAAAAGGAAAAAGCTCCTGCTATGTTATAAATATTAAAATCGCCTCTTAATTTTGAAAAAAGAGAATAAGTTTTGCCAAAAATTTCAAATTCAAAGAAACTACCTTCCATAGAAGTTTCAAAATTTTTTATCTTAAATTCTTCACTAAATTTTCCGTAAGATATTGCTCTTATTTTGTCTTTAAATTCTTTATATAACCTTAGTCCATAAAAATCATCTACATTAAAAGAAAAAACCGCATTCTTATTTATTTGGTATGTGTATGTAAAAAGCTTTCTTTTCGCCTGAAAATAATTTTCCATGTTTAGATGATAATCCAAATGGTCTTGTGTTAAGTTGGTGAATATACAACCATCAAAAATAGTTCCATAAACCCTATATTGCTCTATGGCGTGCGATGAGACTTCAGAAACTACATACTTAGCCCCCTTTTGCTTCATTAAATACAAAAGTCTTTGCCATTCTATTGCATCAGGGGTCGTCCTACCTGCATCAAAAATTGTGTCCTTAAATCTATACCATATAGTTCCTATTAATCCTGTTGGTTCTCCAAGCATAGATAAGTACTGAAGTATCAAATTAGAAGTTGTTGTTTTTCCATTTGTTCCTGTTATTCCAAAAATCTTTAAAGCTTTTGAAGGTTGATTATAAAATTTATTTGCAATAATTGCCTGAGCTTTCCGAGTATTTTGAGAGTATAAAACATAAACATCTAAATTTTTCAGTTTATGAAAATAGTATTTATCTTGAATTAAAATAGCTTTTGCTCCTTTTTTTAAAGCATCTTTATAAAATTTATGACCATCTAACTTTGTTCCCTTAATTGCTACAAAAAGTGAAGATGTTTTTAGTTTCTTTGTATTGTTGTAAACACCAGTAATATAAGGATTTTTTAAACTAGAGCTTTTTAAAAGTTTAACTTCTTCGTTTAACAGTTTATAAATATTTTTCATATTTCCCCTAACACTTAAACATTTTCTTGAAAAATATACACCAATATAGTATGTTTACACTATAAATTTTTCGCAAAAAGAGGTTAATAAATGAGAAGTGATATAGTTAAAAAAGGTGTTGAAAGAGCTCCACATAGAAGTTTATTTAGAGCTTGTGGATTAACAGAAGAAGATTTTGGAAAACCATTTATAGGAATAGCAAACTCTTATATAGATATAATCCCCGGACATGTTCATTTAAGAGAATTTGCTCAAATTGTAAAGGAAGCAATTAGAGAAGCTGGTGGTGTTCCTTTTGAATTTAATGTGATTGGTGTTGATGATGGTATTGCAATGGGACACTCTGGAATGCATTATTCCCTTCCAAGTAGGGAATTAATTGCTGATAGTGTAGAAACTGTAGTAGAAGCTCATAAACTTGATGGACTTGTTTGTATTCCAAACTGCGATAAAATTGTCCCTGGAATGCTAATGGCAGCTGCAAGATTAAACATCCCTACAATATTTGTTTCTGGTGGTGCTATGGCTGCCGGTCATAAACCAGATGGAACTCCTATAGATTTAGCATCTGCATTTGAGGCTGTCGGTGCATATAAAAAAGGATTAATAGATGAAACAGAGCTTAAAGTAATAGAACAAAATGCATGTCCAACCTGTGGTTCTTGCTCTGGAATGTTTACAGCAAACTCTATGAACTGTTTAATGGAAGCTTTAGGCGTGGCTTTACCAGGAAATGGCTCAATCCTTGCAGTTGACCCAAGAAGACAGGAATTAGCAAGACAGGCAGGAAAACAAATAATAGAACTTGTAAAACAAGACCTTAAATTTAAAGATATTGTAAATAGAGAAGCAATAGAAAATGCATTTACTTTAGATATTGCTATGGGGGGGTCATCTAACACAGTTTTACACCTACTTGCAATTGCATATGAGGCTGGAATAGATTTTGACGTGGCTGAAATAGATAAAATATCAGATAGAACCCCTACCCTTTGTAAACTCGCTCCTGCTTCTCAATACCACATAGAAGACTTAGACAGAGCTGGAGGAATAAGTGCTATCTTAAAAGAGTTATCTAAAAAAGGATTACTTCATTTAGATAGACCAACAGTCACATTAAAAACATTAGGCGAAAATATAGAAAATGCAGAAATAAAAGACCCTAATGTAATTAGACCAATAGACAATCCTTATAGTGAAAAAGGAGGACTTGCAGTTTTATTTGGAAACATAGCACCTTACGGTGGAGTTGTAAAAGCTGCTGCTGTCGACCCTAAAATAATGGTTCATAGAGGTAAAGCAGTTTGTTTTGACAGTGAAGAAGAAGCTATTGCAGGTATTACAGGAGGCAAGGTAAAAGCTGGAGATGTTGTAGTAATAAGGTACGAAGGTCCAAAAGGCGGTCCTGGAATGAGAGAAATGCTTTCTCCAACTTCTGCAATAATGGGAATGGGCTTAGGAGATAAAGTTTCACTTATTACTGATGGAAGATTTTCAGGTGCGACAAGAGGTGCATGTATAGGACATATTTCTCCTGAAGCAGCAGCAGGTGGACCAATTGGGATTATACAGGATGGAGATGAAATATTAATAGATATTCCAAATAGAAAAATAGAACTTTTAATTTCAGAAGAAGAATTTGAAAGAAGAATGAAAGAATTTAAACCAAAGAAAAAAGAAATTAAAAGCAGATGGCTCAGAAGATACTCTGCATTAGTAACATCTGCAAACAAAGGGGCTATCCTAGAAGATGACTGTAAATAGTGTTTTAGAGAAAGAAAAAGTTTACACATACGAAGAAATTAACAAACTACCTGATGGACTTTATGAGGTTATAGATGGGAGGATTATAGAATTGTCTCCTACAGGTTTTGAACATGGAAATTTAGAAACACTAATAGCCATTTTTCTGCACAAAAATTTAAAAGATAAAGGCTATACAGGAACAGGTGAGATAGGAATACTAATACAAAAATCTCCCCTTCGAATAAGAGCTGGAGATGTAGTTTTTATATCTAAAGAAACCTATCCCCAAAAACCTAAAGGTATTTTAGAAAAAGCTCCTGATTTAGTTGTAGAAATTGTATCTCCTTCAAACACTTTTGATGAAATTCAAGAGAAAGTAGATGATTATCTAAAAACTGGAGTAAAAAAGGTAATTGTTGTAGAACCTAGCATTGAAAAGGTTTATATTTATGAAACTGGAAAAAATGAAATAAAAGTCTATAAATTTAATGAAAAATTCATCTGGTATGACAACTTAAAAGCAAGTATAAAAGAAATAATGGAGCAATAAATGAGATACATTCATAGTGCTGAAGCCGTTTGCCAAGGACATCCAGACAAGATAGCTGACCAAATATCAGATGCTATTTTAGATGAACTTATAAAAAAAGACCCTTATTGTAAAACATCTATAGAAACTTTAATAACAACAGGTCTTATCTATGTAGCTGGTGAAATTTCTACAGATACATATGTAGATATTCCAAATATTGCAAGGAATGTTTTAATCGATATTGGATATATAAAACCAGAATACGGTTTTGATGGATACACAGCAGGAGTAATAACAACTATTAATGACCAAAGCCCTGAGCTTGCTATTGGTCTTCCGTCAAATTCTGCAGGAGATACAAGTATTGTTGTAGGCTTTGCAACAAATGAAACAGAAAACTATATGCCATTGCCGTGTAACATAGCAAATAACATTGTTAGAAAGATTGATTCACTAAGAAAAGATGATGTAATAGATTTCTTTAGACCAGATGGGAAATCAATAGTTACTGTTAGCTATAAAAACAACAAACCAGTGCATATAGATAGTATTACAGTTTTAGTCCAGCACGAACCATATGTATCTCAGGATAAACTAAAAGAAGCAGTTATTGAAGAAGTTATCAAAAAAGTCGTTCCTGGAAACCTATTAACAGATAAAACCCAAATAATAATTAATCCAATAGGAAGGTTTATTATTGGTGGTCCTATGGCAGATACAGGACTAACAGGAAGAAAAACAATAGCAGATGCATATGGAACCTCTGCACCATCTGGAGGAAGTGCATTTTCAGGAAAAGACCCAACAAAAATTGACCGCTCTGCATCATATATGGCCAGGTACATAGCTAAACATATTGTTGCTTCTGGAATATGTAACAAATGTAAAGTTGAAATGGTTTATATAATTGGTGGAAATTATCCAGTATCTATTGATATAATAACTGACACAAATATAGATAAATATAAACTAATAGAGAAAGTCAAAGAAATATTTGATATTTCAACAACAGGAATAATAGAAACTTTAGATTTAAGAAAGCCTATTTATAGGGGGACTTCAATTTATGGACATTTTGGAAAATCCGAAGATATTTATAAATGGGAAGAACTAGATAAAAATATATTAGGGGAGTTAAAAATTGGATAAAAAACTAAAAAATCACATTTATGATTTTGAAGTATTTAGAGCTCTTGTTGAAATTGAAATTGAAAGAATAAAAAGATACAGACATTCGGAGGCATTCTCCATAGCATTTTTATATGCTCCTAATCTGGCAAAAAAGTACAAAGAATCAGATTTAAGCGAAAATGAAATAGCATTCCTAATTAGAGGCAATATTAGGTCTGCAGATGTTGTTTCTTCAGTAGAAGAAGATTTCATATTTCTTTTCTATCCTGATACAACAAGAGAAGGAGCTAAGGTAAGTATAGACAGAATTAAATCCAAATTTGATTTTGAAATAATAGAAGGTATAGCTAGCTTTCCAGAAGATGGAACAAAGGCAGAAGATTTATATGCAAAGCTTGTAAAAATAATGAATGAAAAACTTATACCTGTTATTGAATTAGATTAGTTTTTAAAAAGTTTTCCTGCAGCTATATCATAACTGGCATAGGTAAAAATTTCACTTAAAGAAGGATGAAAATAAATAAATTCGTGAACTTCTTTAGCTGTAAAACCAGATTTTACCATTAAAGCAATTTCATGAATTAATTCAGAAGCCCCTATTCCAACTATATACCCACCAATAAGTTTTTTTGTTTTTTTATTAAATATAAGTTTTACAAAGCCTTCATTTTCCATTTCATCAACAGCCTTTTCATTATACATAAATGGATAATATCCAGTTTCTACCTCTATACCCTTTTTTTCTGTAGCTATTTCATTTTCACCAACAGAAGCTATCTCCAAAACACTAAAAATTGCATATGGAACTAAAGAATAATCAACAGATACTTTAGAGTTAGGATTTAAAATATTATGCATAGCCACTTTTGCTTCATACTGTGCCACATGTGCAAGCATAGGAGAATTAATCACATCTCCAATAGCATAAATATTTTCATAATTTGTTTGCAGATACTCATTAACTTTTATAAATCCTCTTTCGTCTTTTTCTATTCCTATTTCATCAATATTAGAATTAGGTTTTCTACCAACAGATAATAAAATTTTATCTATCTCTAAAACTTTTCCATTTGATAATTTAACTATAACCTTATTATCCTTAATTTCATAACTTTCTACAGTTGTTTCTAAAAATACATCAACACCTGTACTTTTTAATTTTCTTTGAATAAATTTAGAAACTTCTGGAGAAATAATATCAGAAGCCAGTAGTCTTTCTTTTAACTCAACTATATAAACTTTAACACCATACTTAGCCATTATATAAGAAAGTTCACAACCAGCTACACCACCACCAATAACAAGAACACTTTCAGGTAAAACTTGTAACTTATCCATATAATCTTCAGTAGTTATTATAAATTCACCATCAGATTTTATATTTCCTAAAGATGAAGGAATTGAACCAGTGGATATGATTACATGTTTACCTTCTATTACTTCTTTTGAACCATCAGATTTTTTTACTAAAACTTTATTTTTATCGATAATAAAGCCTTCACCCTTAAATAGGGGAACTTTTTTACTTTTTAGGAGATTTAATAAACTTTTTCTCAAAAATTTTATTGTTTGTTCTTTGTAATTCCAGGCCTGAGAATAATCTATGGAAAAACTATCTATTTTAATTCCATACTTAGGAAAATCTTTAATTTTCTCTACTAAATGTGCACCAGTTCGTAAATATTTAGTTGGAATACAAGCTCTGTTTAAACAGTTTCCACCTAATTTGTCTTTTTCAACAATTGCTATAC
>WFXI01000093.1 GCA_015490675.1 Hydrogenothermaceae bacterium | reverse complement strand
TTTTGAAAAAGGTAATATATTGTCTAAACCTTTGGAAGTTTCTTTTGGAAAAATAAAAAAACCTAGTTTAGAAGAATTTGAAATTGCAAACATATTAAACTATTAAAATGGAAATTACAGAAGTAAATATATATCCCTTTGATACAAGTGGAACTGGTGGACGAGTTAGAGCTGTTGCTGATATAGTTATTGATGAAGTTTTACTAATAAAAGGTATCAAAATTGTAGAAAATAAGCATGGTGGTCTTTTCATTGTTTTCCCTCAAAAGAAAACATCTACAGGAAATATAGTAGATATAGTTCAGCCTTTAACAAAAGAATTAAATGATAAAATAAGAAGGGCTGTTATTGATAAGTATAAAGAGATTTTTAAGATAGAATAAAGGAGGAATTTGTTGGATAAGATAAAAAAGATATTTCTAGCGTTAACTGGGGTAAAAGCTGGGGTTATTTATTTAATAATATTAGCAATTTTAACTGTTTTAGGTTCTACATATATAAAACAAGGTGCTACTTATATTGAATATGTAAAAAGTTTTGGTGATTTTTGGGCAAAAATTATATGGCTTACCTGGCTAAATAATGTTTTTCACTCGTGGTATTACCAGCTCCTAATTTTTATGGTTGCTGTTGCTGTAATTGTTGCTACCATTGATAGATTTCCCAAAATATATATGCAAGCATATGGCAGGATACACAAAAAACTTACAGAAAAAGACTTAAAATCTAGAAATAAACTTGAATTTGAAGTAAATCTACCATTTAAACAAGCCTTTGAAAAAACTGTTGAACTTTTACATAGTCTAGGCTTTAAAAGAGTAGAAAAAGTAGAAGAAACTGATAAAGAAATTTACCTATTTGCTGAAAAAGGTAGATTTTCTAGATGGGGTATGTTTATTACTCATGTTGGAATTATTGTCTTTTTAGTTGGTGCATTTATGGGGGCAGTTTTTGGAATTAGGGGACAAATTGAAATCCCTGAAGGAGAAAGTAGAAATTTCTTCTTTAAATTTAGAGAAGGTTCACTTCAAGCTGGAAATGAAATACATATGCTTCCTTTTGAAATTAAAGTAAATAGATTTTGGCTAGATTTTTATGATAGTGAAAAGTTTAGAGGAGCAATAAAGTCTTTTAACAGTGAAATAGAAATATGGCAAAATGGTCAGCTAAAACAAAAATCAATTGTTCAAGTAAATAATCCTACTGATTTTGAAGGATACAGAATATTTCAGGCTACTTATGGAAAAACAGGAGATATAAAAAGAGCAAAATTAATAGTTGTTGATTATAGAAAAATGCTTCAACTAATGAAAGAAATAAATGAAGTTCAGCAAAAGTTAGCACAGGCAAAAACAGACGAAGAAAAAGAAAAATATAAAAAAATACTTAAAGATTTTGAAGCAAAATCAGTTGTTTTATTCTCTTCAGCACCTAGGATAGAATACCATTTTGGAGATAAATTTATAAAAATAAATGAGCAAGATTTAGCTGTTATTAATCAAACTCTAAACTATAAAAACCCTATGCTAATAAATCAGGATATATACGACCCTGTTATAGTTGTTAGAGTTAAGTATAACGGACAGGAGTTTAACTTACCTATTTTAGCTAATCCTGATATAGCAATTCCAGCATTTAACCAATTTGGTTGGAAATATGGATTTCCTTATTTAATTATGATAGAAGAATTTGAACCAAGATACTTTTCAGGTCTTCAAATTACAAAAATGCCAGGAGTTAACCTAATCTGGATAGGAACTGTAATTGTTGTATTTGGTATTATGGTTGCGTTTTACACCGTCCATAGAAGAATTTGGGTAAAAGTTGAAAAAATAGATGAAAATAAATCTAGAGTATATTTAGTTGTATTTGCTCAAAAATTCCTAGAAAGCACAAAGGAAAGGGTACAAGAAAGGGCACAGGAAATTTTTAATTCATCTACTAAAGCTTGACAAAATTTTTATATAAGAGATAGCATAATTCAATCTAAATAAAATTAAGGAGAAAAAATGCCTAAAAGAGCATTAATTTCTGTTTCAAACAAAGAAAAAGTTGTTGAATTTGCAAAAAAACTTGTTGAACTTGGATATGAAATAATTTCATCTTCTGGAACAGCAAAAAAACTTAAAGAAAATGGAGTTCCTGTAATTGAAGTTTCAGAAATTACAGGTTTTCCAGAAATTATGGGAGGTAGGGTAA
The DNA here is from genome assembly GCA_015490675.1 of Hydrogenothermaceae bacterium. Taxonomy (GTDB): domain Bacteria; phylum Aquificota; class Aquificia; order Aquificales; family Hydrogenothermaceae; genus Hydrogenothermus. Next base: position 1,342 of record WFXI01000093.1, on the reverse strand, counting down.
AAACTTTACATCCCAAAATTCACGGAGCTTTATTAGCAGTAAGAGATAATCCTGAATATATGAAACAACTAGAAGAGCATAATATTACACCAATAGATATAGTAGCAATAAATCTTTATCCATTTGAAGAAACAGTAAAAAAAGGTGCTGACATAGATGAAATTATAGAAAATATAGACATTGGTGGTCCTGCTATGGTAAGGGCTTCCGCTAAAAATCATAAGTTTACAACTATAATTGTAGACCCTAATGATTATGATTTAGTAATAGAAGAATTAGAAAAAAATGGAGAAACTTCTTTAGAAACTAGAAGAAAACTTGCAGTAAAAGCATTCAGACATACTGCAGTATACGATAGTATAATTTCAACTGTTTTGAATGAAAAACTTGAAGTAAATGAAAAATTTCCTGAAGAATTATCTGTTCCATTAAGAAAAAAACAAAGTTTAAGATATGGGGAAAATCCTCATCAAGAAGCATCTCTTTATATTTCTCCTGTAGAATATGATGGACTTTCTATTGCAAACAGTGAAGTTTTACACGGAAAAGAGATGTCTTTTAATAACTTTTTGGATGTTGAATCTGCAGTTAATCTTGTAAAAGAGTTTGAAGAACTTGCTTGTGTAATAGTTAAACACAATAATCCTTGTGGTGTGGCTCTGGCAGAAACACAGGTTAAAGCCTACGAAGAAGCACTAAAAAGAGACCCTAAGTCTGCTTATGGTGGAATAGTAGCATTCAATAAGCCTTTAAATTTAGAAACTGCAGAAAAACTTGTTGAAATATTTTTAGAAGTAGTAATTGCTCCAGATTTTGAAAAGGAAGCTTTTGAATTTTTAACTTCTAAAAAGAAAAATTTAAGACTTGTAAAAATAAATAACTTTGATGATATTCCAAAAGGTTTTGACTATAGAAGAATTACAGGTGGATTACTTGTTCAAGATAGGGATTTAGAACTGATAAAAGAATGGAAAGTTGTATCTAAAAGAGAACCAACAGAGCAAGAAAAGGAAGATTTATTATTTGCCCTGAAGGTTGTAAAACATACAAAATCAAACTCAGTTGTTTTAGCCAAAAATAAAGCTACAGTTGGAATTGGTCCTGGACAAACTTCTAGGGTTGATAGCTTAGAAACAGCTATAAAAAAAGCAAAAGAGTTTAATCTGCCTTTAGAAGGTAGTGTTCTAGCTTCTGAAGCATTTTTACCTTTTAGAGATAGTGTTGATGAGGCAGCAAAATATGGAATAACTGCTATTATTCAACCAGGTGGTTCTATAAGAGATAATGAAGTTATTGAAGCGGCTAACGAACATAATATTGCTTTAATATTTACAGGAATGAG
>WFXI01000092.1 GCA_015490675.1 Hydrogenothermaceae bacterium | reverse complement strand
TAGCTGCAATAAAAAGAAAGATAGTTAGTGCTTCTTGGTATCCAACAGCTGTTTTAATAATAGCGACTTTAATAGTTTTAGGAATTTTAACTTTTATTGTACCAACTTTTGCAAAAATGTACTCAGAAATGGGTGCAGATTTACCGATACTAACACAGGCTTTAATAACTTTAAGTAATGTATTAAGAAACAATTTCTTGTACATAGTAATATTTATTATTGCATTTTTCTCTTTAATTTCTTACATAAAAAGAACTGATAAAGGAAGAAAATTCATACACTCATTACTTCTTAGATTGCCTCTTTTAGGAGAGATATTTAGAAAAGGAGCTATAGCAAAGTTTGCCAGGACTTTATCAACCCTTGTTGCTGGAGGAGTTCCAATAATAAGAGCTCTTGAAATTGCAGGTACAGTTGCTGGAAATGCTGTTATAGAGGAGGCTGTTGAAGAAGCCAAGCAACAGGTGGAACAAGGTAAAAACTTGTATGTTTCCCTTGATGAAGAGATATTTACTCCTATATTTATTTCAATGGTTAAGGTAGGAGAGGAAACAGGTAGATTAGATGAAATGCTAGATACAATTTCTGACTTTTTTGAAGATGAAGTAGATAGAGCTGTCGATGGACTACTTTCAACAATAGAACCGCTTTTAATGGTATTTATTGGTGGAATTGTAGGGTTTATAATAGTGGCACTATACTTACCAATATTCAAAATGGGAGATTTAATTAACAGATAAATGAAAATCGCCATAGGAATGAGTGGTGGGGTTGATAGTAGTGTATCAGCCCTGCTACTCAAAGAGAAAGGATACGAAGTTATAGGGCTTACTTTAAAGCTTTCAACTATTGAAAATTGTGATTTAGAGGCACAAGTTTGCTGTTCCCCTCAAGATGTAAAAGATGCAAAAAAAGTGGCATCTATTCTAGGAATAGAACATTACACTATAGACTGGGAAAATTTATTTAAACAAAAAGTTATAAAACCTTTTATTGAAAGTTATAAATTAGCTTTAACTCCAAATCCTTGTAGCATTTGTAATAGAGAAATCAAAACAGAAAGGCTTGCAAGGTATGCAGTTGAAATTTTAGGGGTAGATAAACTTGCTACAGGTCACTATATAAAAAAGTCAAAAATTAAAGAATATGAGCTCTTATCTAGAGGAAAAGACTCAAAAAAAGACCAGTCTTATTTTTTAGCTTTAATTAGTAGAGAAATTATCCCTTATTTAGAATTCCCTTTAGGAAATTTTACAAAAGAAGAAGTTAGAGAAATTGCTGAAAAACATAAACTCCCTGTTTTTGAGAAAAAGGATAGTTTTGAGATATGCTTTACTTTAGGAAAATCTCCTGCAGAGTATATTGAAGAAAATAGATTTTTTGAAGTAAAAGAAGGGGATATTATTCATACTTCTGGAAAAAAACTTGGAAAACATAAGGGACTAATTCATTACACAATAGGGCAAAGAAAAGGTATTGGTGTTTCTTATGGAAAACCTCTTTATGTTATAGATAAGGATTTTGAAAGAAATTTACTAATAGTAGGTGAAAAAGAAGCTTTACTAACAGAAACAGTTAAAGCTAAAGATTTTAATTTTCATTTACCAATAGAGCACTGGGAAGGCAGTTTGTTTGTTCAAGGTAGATACAAACAAAAACCAATTAAAGTTAAAGATTTTAGCTTTGAAGATGGAATTTTAACTGTAAAATTAGAAGAGAAAGCACCTAAGTTTGCATCTGGACAGATACTTGCTGTTTATAAAGATGATGTTTTACTTGGAGGTGGAATTATAGTATAGGTCTTTAATGTATTTTATTGCTTCTTCCTTTGTTTTGATTTCTCCTGTTAATTGTTTTCCTAGTAGTTTATCTTTTAAAATACCTACTTCTTTTGATGGTTTTATATTTAAAATTTTCATAATCTCTTTACCTGAAAGTAATGGTTTTTCTATAACATTTTTTAAATAAAATTCCCTGTAAAAATTTTGTAGTTTCTCTATTTTTTCTTTGTCTTGTTTTAGAGATAAATATGTCAAAAAAACATTTACAGAAACTTCCTTATATTGATACCACCATTTGCTTAGAGCGTACGTATCTGAAAAATTAATATTAAACAGCTCTTGAAAAGCATTGTATAAATCTAATAAAAATCTATACACTTTTTCTCCTAAAGCTAAAGATTTTGACACTTTCCTTAGCTGATTTGATTTTATTCCTTTAATATAAAGGAATAGAAAAAGTTTAGATAAAGTAATATCAGTAAAATCTGTTAAAAATTGTTTTTGCTTATATAGTTTTGAAACTTCATCAGTTATAAATTCATCTTTTTTTTTATGTATTCTTCAAATTCAGTTAAAGCCTGTAAGTTGTATTTATTATCATACTCAGATGGTTTTACTGAAGACACTTGAGGGATTATAAACTCTAATAATCCTATTTCTTCTAATTTTTCAATTGTTTCTTTTGTATTTGTCTTATCAAAAATTTTTAGCAGTTCATCTCTAACTCTTTCGATAGGACTATTTTTAATTAATTCTTTATTTTCTTTTATCCAGTTTTCAAATTCTTTGTCTAACTTAAATCCAAGTTCTTGAGAAAACCTAAAACCTCTTAAAATTCTAACAGGGTCTTTTTCTATATTTTGTATTGATATAGGTTTTATAATTCCTTCATTTAAATCTTCAAGACCATTTGACGGGTCAAAAAGTATTGTTTGAGATGCTCCCATCCCAATTGCATCATCAAATAAAATTGCCATTGCATTAATGGTAAAGTCTCTAGTTAAAAGGTTTTCATTTAGCTTATCTACGATTTTTAACTCTTTTTCTTGAAAATCTAAATCAGAATTTAAAATATCAGATATATCCATATATGAAAAATCAAATCTATATCTAGTGTTTCCTTCTGTAAAAATAATAGAGGCTACTGTTGTTTCTTTTTCAAATTTAAAAATATCTCCTTTTCCAATAATAATTTGAAGGTTTTTTACTATTTCCCACGGGTCAGTAGTTACTAAAATATCAACATCTACTTTATTACCTATATCTCT
>WFXI01000091.1 GCA_015490675.1 Hydrogenothermaceae bacterium | reverse complement strand
TGTAATGATGGGAAGAACCCACGGGGTTCATGCAGAACCTATGGTTTTTGGGTTAAAGTTTGCTCTGTGGTATGAAGAAATGAAAAGAAATAGAAGAAGATTAGAGCAAGCAAGAGAAACTGTATCAGTTGGGGCAATTTCTGGAGCAGTAGGAACATACTCTAATATAACTCCTGAAGTAGAAAAGTTAGCATTAGAAGAACTTGGTCTAAAACCTGAACCTGTATCAAATCAGGTAGTTCAAAGAGACAGACATGCAGAATTTATGACAGCAATGGCAATTACTGCCTCATCTTTAGAAAAAATAGCAGTAGAAATTAGGCATTTGCAAAGAACAGAGGTCTTAGAAGCACAAGAGCCATTTAAAAAAGGACAAAGAGGCTCATCTGCAATGCCTCATAAGAAAAACCCTATTACATGTGAAAGAATTACAGGACTCGCAAGAGTAATAAGAGCAAATGCTATTCCTGCAATGGAAGATATAGCTTTATGGCATGAAAGGGATATATCTCATTCATCTGTTGAAAGGGTTGTTATGCCTGATAGTGCGATAGCCCTTGATTACATATTAAATCTTACAATTAAAGTTTTAAAAGATTTAGTAGTTTATCCAGAAAGAATGAAAAAAAATATGGATTTATCAAAAGGGCTTTATTTCTCTTCTAAAGTTTTAGTAGCACTTGTTGAAAAAGGCCTATCAAGAGATGAAGCTTACGATATTGTTCAAAGAAATGCAATGAAAGCTTGGGATACAGAAGGATTAATGTTTATAGATGCTTTAAAACAAGATGAAGAAGTTATGAAATATCTAACAGAAGAAGAACTAAATCAAATATTTGATGTCAAGAAATTTTTAAGAAATGTGCCCTATATCTATGAAAGAGTTTTTGGAAAGTATTAAATTATATTTATACAAATCTATTTTGGAGTCAGGAAATGACAAAAGTTATTATAAAGTCGGAAGATAACAAAGAAACAGAAATAGATACATTTTTGCCAGCAGAAAGAATAAAGAGAATAATAGAAGAAATTGAAGAGAAAGAAAAAACAAAGGAAGCTTTAAATAAGCTGTTTGGAATTCTTAAAACCAATAAGTCTATTGAGGAAATTAGGGAAGAAATATATGAAGAAATTTATAATAGACAGTAATATTTTAATAGAATTTTTCAAAGGAAACAAAAAAGCTAAACAACTTATAGACTTAATTTATGCTGATGATAAAAATGAATACCTTATAAGCATAGATATAATAGAAGAAGTTCTTTATATCTTAGTAAGATATTTTTCTAAAAAACCATATTGGGAGCTGAAAAATAAACCTGAAACTACAAAAAACATATATGAAACATTATTACCTTTGATTAATATGATAATAAAAAGGCTCTTTAAAGTTATAGATACTCCTGCATCTATAAAAGAAACATTTTTTAATATTTGTAAGGAAAATGGTATTCTTCCTAAAGATGCTTTACTATTATCACTTGCTATAGAATGTAAAGCTGATTTTATCATATCTTTAGATAGAGACCTATATAAATTAAATTCTATTAAAATATTAAGCTCTTATGAAGAATTGTTAAAACAAATACAAGGAGGTAAGCTTTGAAAAGGATAGTATTAGCACTACTATTTATTTTTAGCTTATCTTTCGCCAAAGATACTGCGTCTATAATTGAAGAAATTGTTAAATACGATGAAGATTTTGTAAAACATCATTCAAAATCTTATTTTGAACAATTTAAAAATAAACAAAAACCTTACATTACATTAGTTTCCTGCTCTGATGCAAGAGTGCATACAAACATCATCGAAAAAGACCCTATTAATAAAATTTTTGCAATTAGAAATATTGGCAACCAACTTTTAACAAGTTTTGGTTCTGTAGACTATGGAGTTTTACATCTTCATACACCTGTTCTATTAATACTTGGACATTCCCATTGTGGAGCTGTTAAGGCTGCCCTTGGAGATTATAGTGAAGAGCCTTTTGATATTATCAAAGAATTAGACCATTTATTTATTCCTTTATCTAAACTAAAAAATAAACATATGGATTTTGAAACTAAATGGATAAAAGGTGTTCAGGCAAATGTTGATTATCAGGTAGAACTTGCTTTAAAGAAATATGAAGAATTAGTAAAAGAAGGAAAATTAACAGTCGTTGGTGCTGTTGATGATTTTGTTGGACTTTATGGAAGTGGTGAAGGAAGAATAATCATTGTAAATGTCAATGGAGAAACTAATCCTGAAAAATTAAAAAAACTTCCTATATTTAATAAACTTCCAAAGAAAGAAAAAGATTTAATTATAAAAAGAATTAACTAAAAGGAGTAAGCAAAATAAATGCAAACAAAAAGAGCAGTTAGAGAAGATATAAGAAATATAGCTATAATTGCCCATGTTGACCATGGAAAAACAACTCTTGTAGATGCACTTTTAAAACAAAGTGGGACATTTAGGGAAAATGAAGAAGTTGAGGAAAGGATACTTGACAATATAGATTTAGAAAGAGAAAGAGGAATTACCATAATGGCTAAAAATACAGCCATTTGGTATAAAAACATAAAAATAAACATAGTTGACACCCCAGGGCACGCTGATTTTGGGGGAGAAGTAGAAAGAACTTTAAAAATGGTAGATGGGGTTATTTTACTTGTTGATGCTGCAGAAGGACCAATGCCTCAAACAAGATTTGTTTTAAAAAAGGCACTGGAAGCAGGCTTAACACCTCTAGTTGTTATAAATAAAATTGACAGACCAGATGCTAGAATAAATGAAGTAATAAATGAAATTTACGATTTGTTTATTGATTTAGACGCAGAAGAAGAACAGTTAGACTTTCCAATAATATACGCAATAGGTAAAGATGGAATAGCAAAAGAAGAACTTGATGATAATTCACAAGATATGAGGCCTTTGTTTGAAAAAATTATTAGCTATATGCCTCCTCCTGAGTATGATCCTAATGAACCTTTTCAATTTTTAATAACATCTTTAGACTACGATAACTATGTTGGAAGACTAGCTATAGGAAGAATATTTAATGGTTCTGTTAAACTAGGACAACAAGTAGCAGTAGTCAAAAAAGATGGTTCTATAGTAAAAGGAACAGTAAAAGCTCTATACACTTATGAAGGACTAAAAAGAGTAGAAACTAAAGAAGCAAAAGCTGGAGATATTGTTGCTATAGCAGGACTGGATGATATTTATATTGGAGAAACAATCTCCGACGCAGAAAATCCAAAAGCTTTACCACCTATTTCTGTAGAAGAGCCTACAATTTCTATGATTTT
>WFXI01000090.1 GCA_015490675.1 Hydrogenothermaceae bacterium | reverse complement strand
CTTGTAGCTCTTTTATCCTTTCATCTTTTTCTTTTATTAATCTTTCATAGCTTTCTTCTACTTTTTCAATAGCTTTTTCTCTCTCTTGAAACACTTTTATTACCATTTTTAATTGTTCATTTTCCCTTTTATAAAGTTCTATTTCATCTTTTGTCTTATTTTCACTTGAGTAAAGAAGTTTTACAGCTTCGTCTATTATCTGACTTTGTGGTTTTCCTGTTCGACTTGAAAGTTTTTCTATTATTTGAATAGTTTCTTCCAAAAGGCGATAACTTTTAACTTTTTTGGACATTACCTTCCTCATATTACGATTTATTACCTATATAATATATCGTAATATTTTTGTATTACTTTATATTACAAACATAACTTAACTTATAATGTTGTTTTATTATTCTAAGAAACTATAATTTTTGTTGTTAAAATGTTTTATCTTTTCTTAAAACAGGGTTTCAAAAAGCTATATCTTTATAATATGATTACAACACTTCAAATACAAAAGGGGTACAAATGGAAAACTTATGTGAGTTTGAATCGTTTAAAATTGCCTTACAACAAGCAATAAATTTACTTACAGAAGAGAACTTAAAAAAACGAGGACTAAAAGAAGTATCAGAAAATGTACAAAAATTAAAAGAATTTTTAACAAAAATTTTAGAAAATGACGAAATCAAAAACTACAATGACTTAGTTGAATTCGTAAATTCGTCAAGGAATTTAATAAAGTACAAAGAATTTATGGGATTTTTAGGGAAAATTTTGGATGCCGTTCAATTACTAAAACCTTCAAAAAGAAGAGAATTTGCACAAAGTAAACTTGTCGAAAATCTAAAAAGAACAGGACACGATTTTCTAATAGAAGAAATGCCACCTAAAAACTTAGAAAACATTTATTTAAAAGAAGTCACCGAAGCATCTGCAACCTTTATATTACTTGAAGTTGCATACGCTTTAAATTCTCAGTCAAAAAATCCCTTAGCAACCCTCCGTCGAAGTATGGGTGATAGATTACCAGAAGAGTACTTTTCAGAATTAATTTCAGGTTGGATGATAGAAGACATTATTATTCAAAAGTTAAGAGAAAAAGGAATAAGAGTAGAACAAGAAAGCGTAGATAAAGAAAGAACAATTAAGCTTGTTAGACCTAAGAGCATGGGAAACTACGACATAATTGCTTATGTAAACTATAAAAATTGTGAAAAATATTTTTTTGAGGTTCAAAGAGTAGGTAACCAAGTAACTTTGAAGAGAGACCTTAAAAAGTTTGTTACACCTTTAAAAAAACATAAATACGAAGGTGGTAATTCCAACAACAAAATCATACTACTGTGGTTCGGAAAAAATATTCCTGATCTTAAGGAAAGGGATAAAGAATTAGAAAACAAGTTAATTTTTATAAAAAATGTAAAACAAAACCCTGATTTTTCTCAAGAAAACGACTTTTTGATATTTTCAGACTTAAAAAGTTTAATTAACCGTAGCATTAGTTGGGAAAAATTCAAAAAAATAAGTAAAGATGAATTTGTAGAATTTATACGAAATCTTAATTAATTTTCGGCTAAGTTTTTTGCATAAGAACAAACTTGAAGACAAGGGCAAACTCTACACTTAGGGTTAATTCTAAAACAATAGCTCCTTCCTATGTCTAACAAAATGTAGTAAAAAACTTTAGGATCTCCCAATTTTTCCTTAATAATACAACTTAGTAACCTTTCAGAAAGTAACCAAGCATTTTTATCTGTTACAGCCTTACCTTTCCAATTTTTATTAAAAACTCGTCCAATTATCCTTCCGATAACTCCATCCATTAAAGGTACTGGCTCTTCGAATCCAAATAACAATATAGTTTCCTATACCATTTATTTTTTTTAAAACTTTTTTTATTTTTTCTTTACCTTTTTCCATACAAAATATTTTTGATACTTCAATTAATAAATTAGCTTTCTTCTTTTGCAATCCTAAAGGTTTTAAAAATTTTTCCAACTTTTCTTTCTCAATTTTAGACAATTCGCATGGAGAAGTATATTTGTCTATTAAGTTTTTGTAAACAGGTAAAACTCTGCTTGCACTAACTCTATTTAACAAGATTTCTCCAATACTTACTTCCCATGGAGAAATTTTATTGTTAGATAAATTCCTCCAAGGAAAGCTTTCTAAATTCTCTTTTGAACGAATAACACACTTTAAAAAATTTACAATTTGATTGCTACAACCATGTTTCATATTAAAACAATACCCTACTTTTATTAACTACTGTCAGTTTCTCAACATTTAATAAATTTGTTATAGGTTCTCCTATCCTATTTAAATCAAGGTCAAATCCCACTAAAGATGCTATTCTTATAGCAAGCCCTAAACTCATCAAAGGCGGTACAGCATTTCCTATCATTTCCCTAACATGCGTTTCCTTCCCCCTAAAAGGATAGTCGTCAGGAAAACTTTGGATTCTTGCTCCTTCTCTTATCGTTAATGCACGATTCAAACGAGGATGAATACAATTAGACGAAGATGGAACTGTAAAGTTTCTCGTAATAGTTGGACAAGGTTTATCAGCTCTTATTCTTTTGTAAGTATTTTTAAAACCACTCGTTGGTCTAAATTCTTCTGGTATCTTGTCCAAAATGTCATGTGCAGATTTTCCTTCAGGAATAAATTCCATCATTCTTAAAAGCTTTTCAGAGTAAGTTTTTCCGTAATGCCAAGTTAAGTCAGGGTTGTTTTGTCTGTAAAATTCTTGTAATTCGTTCTGAGGAGGAGATACATACTCTCTGCTTTCTTCTCCTGCTTGAACTTCCGGTAAGTCACTCGTAGCCTCTTCAAAAGTCCAATAATCTCCACGAAGAGTATAATTCTCAGTTGGAAGCTTCGGCATTACTCCTAATTCTTTGCGTATTCCTAAAATAATAAATCTTTCTCTATCTTGAGGAACGGCAAAGTTTTTAGCATTAACAATTGAATAATTTAACGAGTATCCCAGCTTGTCAAATTCTTTAAGCAGTTCTCTTAATAATTCCCCCTTAGCAAAAGAAGTAAACCCTTTTACATTTTCAAATAGAAAAGACAATGGCCGAATTTCCCGTACCACTCGTAAAAATTCTTTTACCAAAGTTGCTCGCTCGTCATCCAATGCCCTCTTACCCACAGTAGAAAAAGCCTGGCAAGGAGGACCTCCGATTACCAAGTCTACATCTATATTAGGGGAAAACTCCCTAAAGTCAAAATGCCTAATGTTTTCGTTTATTACAAAACTTATATTATTATGTGCCTGTAGATACGAGTCTATTGCAGGCTTCCACGAATCTATAGCACAAAATAAATCCATTCCAGTCTTATTAAATCCCCAACTTAATCCACCTATTCCACAAAATAAATCTAATACTTTCATTTTTTACCTCTAACAACTAAATTATTGGAACTTTTATTAAAGTTTTTACTTACATTACTTTAAATTTCTTCTCTTAATATAATTTCTCATTGTTTGATAATGAACACCCAGAATTTTAGCTATACTTGCAATAGATACACCTTTGTCCAAGAGCTCCTCTATATATTCCCTTTTTTCATCTAATTTAGAGCTGTAAGACCCCTTTGGTCTTCCTATCTTTTTCCCCTCAGATTTTACCCTTGCTAAAGCCTCTTTCGTTCTTTGACTTATTAGTTCTCTCTCTATTTCACTCGCAAGACTAAAAGCAAATGCTAAAACTTTACTTTGAATATCGTCTTTCAGTTCATAATTTCCTTTGACTACATAAATATTAACGCCTTTAGACAAAAGAATATCAAGCAGTTCCATTATTTCAAGCATTGAACGACCCAGCCTCGATAACTCGGCAACTATAAAATTATCTCCTTTTTGCAGATGCATTATTAAATCTTTTAACTTTCGGTTCTTCCAGCTAACTTTTCCACTTACAGTTTCTTCTATAAATTCAACATTACCTAGTTTTTTCCTATTAGCATACTCCAATATAGAATATCTTTGATTTTCTAAATCCTGCTTATCGGTTGATATTCTTATATATGCGTATGTTTTACCCATTCTTTTATCCCTTTAGGACAAAAATAAAACAAAAGGTATATTTTT
>WFXI01000089.1 GCA_015490675.1 Hydrogenothermaceae bacterium | reverse complement strand
TGTGTTTGACTTTTCTTCTGCCTAATCTTTCTTTAATGCTTTTTGGATTAACCCCAAAAACTTCAAAAGCTATATGTCCGTAAGCTCCAAACATTTAACAAGACCTTCTTTTCATAAGTTTTTTGTGTTTTTTTAGCCTCTTTCTTTTTTGTCTTGCTTTAATCTTTTTTAGCTTTTTTTGATAATAAGGTTTTCCTGCACCTATACCTTCAGATAAAACTCCTAAAAGGGCAGGAACTATATATTTAGGTTTACTAAACAGCATAACTAACTCCTGCAGATGTAATATTTTTCACAGTAGAAACATCTAAAATCTGCTCCACCATAAAAACAAGCTCAATCTCAAACCTATCCTGAAAACCAGGGAATTTTTTAGCATCTTCTAAATCACTGTCTGTAAATAAAACAGGCTCAAGATTTCCTTCTATGTTTATAGGTTTTATAATTGCTTCTCCTCTTATTGCAAAATCCTCTATTTTTTCATTGATACGAGGTAATTTATCTGTAATTTTAAAAAAGTGCTGAAGTAGGGTTGAATATTTCATTGCTGAAAGTAAGAGGCTATCTTCGTTATTTGCTCCTCTAATGTTTAGCTCTACTAAAACAGGTAAGCTTGCTATGTAATAAACAGCTGTTTTGCCTTTAATTTCATTGCCGTTTTGGTCGTAAACCTTTTTATATTCTTGCTTTCTTATTTTAAATTTTTGCGGTTTTATTCTAATTTCTTGCAGTTTATAAACATTTGCAGGGTCAATTATTACTGGTAGCTTTGTAAATTCTTGTAATCTTTGCTTTAAATGTTTTAAAAATAGCATCACAATCCCTCATAAAGTATATTTTCTGCAAGCTGGTATAATTCGTTTATCTGCTCATCTGTAAGTTCCATAAATGGTCTTTCTGGAATTTTGACTTTCTTTTTTCTTACAAATAAAACAACAGGCTTTCCTTTTGGTGGAATACCGAGAATTGATTTTTCTTTAAAAACGATTTTCCATCCTTGTTTTTCTAAATGCTCTAAAACTCCTTTAACTCCAACTAAATCTACCATCTTCTTTATTTTTTTATTTGCAGGAATTGCAAGCTTTTTGGCTTTTTTAGGTTTTATTTCTCCTCCAAAATGCAAGATAGGGGCATACTTTAAATTAGTTCCAACAATCACTTTCCCTTCTTTAACTTTTCCTGTTATAGAACCTCTTAAATGTCCTGCATTTCTAAGTGGTGGTTTATTGCCTTTTAATCTTAATGTTAAAGGTGCATTTCTAACATCAGAGTTATCTATATTCTTTTGAACTTCTGCAACCACAAAAGGCTTTATAGCCTCTGGTAGTTTTTTAGCATTTTGAGAAAACCTATCTATTTTGCTTAAAAAATCTATTATTGGTTTCATAATTTTAATTTTATGAAATTTTCCTTTAAAAAGTGGCAAGGTTGCCACATTAATTTTTATTTTGGTCTATCTTAATTCCTATGAGTGAGAAATTACTACCAGACATCTTAAGAAAAGATAAAAGGTTAAAGGCATTTGCAGAGCTTGAAGGTAAAAATTTTAAAGAAGTTTCTGTTAAACTTCCGTATTTATTTGTTTACAAGCTTGAAAATTTATCTGATAGTGAGCTTGAAGAGCTTGCGTGGCAGTTTGATATTTCAAAAATAGAATGGGAACTTGCTACAGATAGAAAGCAAAAGGAAGGGCTTATAAAAAACAACATTTTGCTAAAAGCAAAAAGGGGAACTCCGTGGGCGGTAAAAAAAGCTTTATCTATGATTAACATCAAAGCAAAACTAACCGAATGGTTCGAAACAAACGGAGAACTGCCTCCATATACATTTATAGTTCAAACAGATAAACCGCCTTCAGATGTAGAAAAGTTAATAGCACTTATTAACGAGTATAAAAACCTTCGTTCTAAACTATATGCAATTACAGATGGGAACTGTAAGAAAACATTTAGATGGGATATTTCCTTTTTAGATGGCTCTATTTTTGATGACCTTCAAGGACAAAATATAAATGGTGTTAGGGTTTGCTTTTTATATAAAACAGACCTTTCTACAAAAGTAAACAAGCCTTCAATTTACATAAACAACACATCTAAACAAGGAGATTACACCTTTTACTCAGTTCCACCAACGCTAGATAACATTTATTTTGATGAAGCAGATTATAAAACACTACTTGTAGAGCTAAATTTAAAATCCACACACGAGTTTAAAGCTAAATATGAGCCTCTATCTGGTAGCTTTAAAGATTTATCTATATTTGATGTAGAGCTTTCAGATGAAGGCTCATTTTTAGATAATGGCACAGG
>WFXI01000088.1 GCA_015490675.1 Hydrogenothermaceae bacterium | reverse complement strand
TGGATTAGACAGGCTATAACAAGAGCAATAGCAGACCAGGCTAGAACAATTAGAATACCTGTTCATATGATTGAAACTATTAACAAACTTGTTAGAGTAGCCCGTTCTATGGTGCAGGAACTTGGTAGAGAGCCAACTCCTGAAGAAATCGCTAAAAAAGTTGGAATGCCAGCAGACAAGGTTAGAAAAATACTTAGAACTTCACAAGAACCAATTTCTCTTGAAACACCAATCGGTGATGATGATGAATCTCACTTAGGTGACTTTATAGAAGATAAAACAGTTTTATCTCCAGAAGAGCATGTATTAAGACAAGCTTTAAGACAGCAACTTGAAGAAGTTTTATCAACATTATCAGAAAGAGAAGAGCAGGTTTTAAGATACAGATTTGGTCTTGAAGATGATACAGAATATACTCTTGAACAAGTTGGTAAAAAGTTTGGTGTAACAAGAGAAAGAATAAGACAAATAGAAGCAAAAGCTTTAAGAAAATTAAGACACCCTCATAGAGCTAAATATTTAAGACCTTTCTGTGAGGATTAAAATTGCAGGGGCTTTTAGCCCCTTTTAATAATTAGTTTCCTTCTTTTCTAATATCAACACTTAATTTATGTGCAAATAATCCTTCTGCTTTTGCTAAATCTGAAGCATACTTAGAAACTCTTTTAAACCCTTCTTTTGATACATAAATAACAGATGACCTTTTAATAAAGTCATAAACTCCTAATGGTGAAGAAAATCTTGCTGTCCTACCTGTTGGTAAAACATGGTTAGGTCCTAAAATATAATCTCCTAAAGGTTCTGTTGCATACTCTCCTAAAAATATAGCTCCTGCATGTTTAATCTCATTTAGATAATCAAAAGGATTTTCAACTACAATCTCTAAATGTTCAGGTGCTATGTAATTTGAAACTTCACAGGCTTTTTTAATATCTTCAACAATAAAAATATGTCCATAGTTATTCAGTGATTTTTCAATAATCTTCCTTCTAGGCATATCAAGAAGAAGCTCTCCATAAATTACATTATGAACTTGCTCTGCTAGATTCTCATCATCAGTGATTAAAATTGCTGCTGCAAGCTCATCGTGCTCTGCCTGCGAAAGTAAATCTGATGCTACCCATCTTGGATTTGCTGTTTTATCAGCAATAACTAAAATTTCAGAAGGACCGGCAATAGAATCAATATCTACAACTCCATAAACATTTTTTTTGGCAAGTGCTACAAATATGTTTCCAGGACCTACAATTTTATCTACTTTTTTTATAGTTTCAGTCCCGTATGCCATTCCAGCAATAGCCTGAGCCCCGCCGATTCTGTAAACAGTTTCTATTCCACATATAAATGCTGCTGCAAGGGTATATTTATTAGGATTAGGTGAACACATGACAATTTCTTTAACTCCAGCAACAACAGCAGGCATTGCATTCATTACTACTGAAGAAGGATATGCAGCTTTTCCTCCAGGAACATAAAGACCTGCCCTTTCTATAGGAATAACTTTTTGTCCAAGAAGCATTCCTTCTTCTTCTAAAAAGTAGGACTTTTCCACCTGTGCTTCGTGAAATTCCCTAACCCTTTCAGCTGCAACTTCTAAAGCCCATCTAACATCTTCTTCTATTGTTTCATATGCTTCCTCTAGCTTTTCAAAAGGAATTTGAAGCTCTTCAGGTGTTAGTTTTACTTTATCAAATTTCTCTGTATATTCTATTATTGCTTCATCTCCTCTTTCTTTAACATCCTTTATTATTTCTTTAACAGATTTTTCATATTCCTCAACTTCTACATCACTTCTTGAAATTAATTTTTGAAGTTCTTCATTCTTTGTAAAATCCCTATGTCTTAAATCTACTATTTTCATTTTTCTACTCCTTATTAATCTAAAATTGCTTCTACAAATGTTTTAGGGTCAAAAGGCTGTAAGTCTTCTACAGACTCACCAACTCCAATATATTTAATAGGTATTTGAAGTTGCTTACAAATAGGGATTAAAGCTCCTCCTTTTGCAGTTCCATCTAATTTTGTAATTATAATTCCACTAATGTCTATTGCTTCTTTAAATGTTTTTGCTTGATTTATAGAATTTTGACCAATTGTTCCATCTAAAACTAGCAATGTTTCGCAAGGCTGATTTTCAGAAAACTTTTTTATAGTTCTTTTTATTTTTTGAAGTTCTTTCATTAAATTTTCTTTTGTATGAAGTCTACCAGCTGTGTCTACTAAAACAATGTCATCTCCCTTTGCTTTTGCAGAATTGATTGCATCAAAAACTACAGCAGAAGGGTCGCTTCCTTCCTGATGTTTTACAATTCTAACTCCAACCCTATCAGCCCACACTTGGAGTTGGTCAATAGCTGCTGCCCTAAATGTATCTGCTGCTGCTAAAACTACTGATTTTCCTTCTTCTTTAAATTGATAGGCAAGCTTTCCAACAGTTGTTGTTTTTCCGCTTCCATTTATTCCTAAAAATAAAATTACATCTGGCTTTTCTCCAGCTAAATTTAGCTGTCCACTGCAAGGAGTTAAAATCTCTATAAGTTTTTCTTTTAATAGTTCTTTTAAATCTTCACCTTCTGTAATTCTTCTTTTTTTACTTTCTTTCCTTAAAAACTCAATAATTTCTTCTGTTGCTTCTATTCCTACATCAGCCTTTAACAAAACCATTTCAATATCTTCAAAAAGGCTTTCATCTATTTTCCTACCAAATGAAATTGCAGAAAAAGTATCAGATAACTGTTTTTTTGTTTTTTCTAAGCCTTTTTTTAATCTGTCAAACATAGATTTAAACAATTTTACTTAACCTCCAAAGCCCTTTGTAAAATCTTAGGGACTTCTGATAAATATTCTTTTCTTGTTTGATCTGATACATACTCAACTGCATAAAAAAGTTTATGCTCTAAAACCTTCATTTTGCAAAACTCAAAAATACTTGTAATTGTTTTAGATACACATGGACAAACATTTTTGCACTTTTCTTCACTTTCCCCAAGAGTAGTAAATATCAGGACTTTTTTATCATCAAGTAGTCCCTCTATTTTCCCATTTACTTCTCCATATGCAAAACCATAGGAAAAAACTCTATCTACAAAACCTTTTAAAACAGCAGGAAAGTTATACCACCAAAGTGGATGAATAAAAATTATTAAATCTGATTGCTTTATTTTTTCTTGGTATAAAGAAACTTTTTTATCTTCTTTACCTTCATAAAGTTCTTCATATTCTAATACAGGATTAAATTTTTCAGCATAAAGGTCTATAATTTCAAATTCTAATTTTCTAGCTTTCAAAAAGTTTATAGCCTCTTCTAAAATGGCTTTATTAAAGCTATTTTTATTATTTGGATGAGCAAAAACTATCAATATTTTCATAAACTTTTGCCTCAAAAAAAATTTTGTTTTAATATAAACTATAAAAATAATTTACCGAATAATAAATTATAACAATATTAGGGGTGAAAGATGAAAGGGGTAAAAAGGGTCATTTCAACTTTAGGTCTGGTTTTACTTTTTAATGTTAATAGTTTTGCTGTTGGTAAAGAGCTAACAGTAACAGAGTTGTTAGATGAAGCTCAGAATGCTATTAAAGTTGCATTTGAAGCTAGATGTGATATTAAGGCACCTTATGAGTGTGCGAAAGCAAGGGCTTATTATGAGATTGCTAAAAATGAAACATCAAAGTTAAATATAGAAGCTGGTAAAGAAGCTTCATTAAAAGCTATAGATTGGGCTTTAAAAGCTTTAGCAGTAATAAATTCTGGGGGAGAGGTTAGATGAGAAAATTAGCAGTTTTAGCTTTAGGACTAATTGTTTCTACAACCTATGCAAAAACTTTAGAAGCTAAATTAAATGAGCTAAAAAATCTCGGTGGTTACATATGTGCTCCTGAAGAAATTGGGATGGCAGAGGCTTATGTAAGTTCTTATAAAGGTTTTAAAACATATGATGAACAATCTGGAGAAATAAAAGTAATACCAATAAGTAAAGTAGACCAGTTAATATATAAAAACAAAGCTAAAATAGCTTTATCTGAAGCTGAAAAGAAAATATTTAGCGATGTAGATGGTGATGGAGTTCCTTGTTATCAAGAAGTTAAAAATGGAACAAATCCTTATGTAGCAGATAATCCAAAGAAAGTTGCAAAGGTAGACAAAAAAGAAGTAAAAAAAGAGGAACCTAAGAAAAAACAAGAAACTAAAACTGTTAAAAAAGAAAAACCAAAAGGTTATCAACCTCTTTTAACACAGGCTAGAATACATTTTGAGTTTAATAAAGCAGTTATTAAAAAAGAATATATGCCTTACTTAAATGTAATTTCTAAATATTTAAAGGCTCATCCTAATCTAAAAGTAAAAGTTGTTGGGTATACAGATAATATAGGTTCAGAAAAATATAATCAAAAGCTTGCTTTCAAGAGGGCTAAAGCTGTAAAAGAAGCTTTAATTAAGTTTGGAATAGACCCTAAAAGAATAGAAATAGTTGGAAAAGGTAAAAAAGATTTCCTATTTGATAATAAAACAGATTTAAACAGATTCACAAATAGGAGAGCAGACTTCTTTATTTTGGAAACTAAATAAAGGTAAAAATTGGCTTCTGGGAAAACTCATGATTTAATAAATCTGATAGCGCTTCCCCCTCTTGTTTATTATTTTAAACCAGAAGATTTTATACCTTTTACTTTAGGATATTTAGCTGGAACTTTTTTACTTTCTCCAGATAATGATTTATACCATTCTAAACCTGTTCAAAGGTGGAAATTTTTAAAATTTATATGGTATCCATTAACAAAATTTTCTAAACATAGAGGTTTATCCCATATTCCTATCGTTGGCTCTCTAATAAGATTAGGATATCTAATGTTAATTTTGTTTTTTGTTTATATAGGTTTGTTTTATCTATTAAAATATTTAAATATTTCTTTTCTACCTTCTTTTGAAGAAATTAACCTTGAACAACTTATTTTGAATATCCACTTTATTTCATTCTTTTTAGGTTTGGTTTGTTCTGAAATAATGCATATAATTGTTGATATAGTGTATTCTTCTCTTAAAAAGTTGAGGCTTATTAGATGAATACATTTAAAATTACAAATATTTTTGGAATAGATGTTAAGCTTGATACAAGCTGGTTTATTATTTTTTTTCTGCTAACTTATACCTTTGCATTTTTTTATTATCCTTATTGTTGTCCTAATTTGAATTTTGTTGAAAAAATTTTACTAGGAGCTATTTCTACAGTTTTATGGTTTTTTTGTATATTACTCCACGAGTTTGGACATTCTTTAACAGCCAAGAAATTTGGATTTAAAGTAAAAGAAATTATTTTGTTTGTCTTTGGAGGAGTTTCAGTAATAACCCAGCTTCCTAAAAAGCCTTCTCAAGAGTTTTTAATTGCTATTGCTGGTCCTGTTATTAGTTTTGTTTTAGGAATAATATTTTTTGTATTGTCTTTGTTTACAAAAGAAGGAACTGTTTTGTATGGACTATTAAATTTTTTGACAGTTGGTAATTTTATGCTTGGAGCTTTTAATCTAATACCTGCCTTTCCTTTAGATGGTGGACGGATTTTAAGGTCTTTGCTCTGGAATAAATTTGGAGAATTAAAAGCTACTAAATTTGCTTTGTTTGCTGGAGAAATTTTTGCTTATTTTTTAATGATAATGGGAGGTCTTTATTTTATAACAGGTGAGTTTTTAAATGGTATATGGCTAATTTTACTTGGTTATTTTATTAAAAAAAGTGCTGAAAATAACTATAAACAAATAATTACTAAATCTTTATTTGATAAATATAAAGTAGAACAATTTATGCACATAGTTAAGCCTTTATTTTCTGACACAAAAGTAAGCGATGTTTTAAATTACTATTTTCCATTTTATAAAGTAAAAACTTTACCTGTAATAGGAAAAGATGGAAAGTTTTATATTATTGACATAAAAAATTTACAGCAAGTCCCTGAAAATTTAGAGATAGAGCAATTTTTAGAGCCAATAAAATGTTTTGTTTCTCCTTATGATGATATTTTTTCTGCTTATGAAAAATTTTTAAACTGTAATTTAAATGAGCTTCCTGTTATTTATAAAAACACTTTGCTTGGTATAATAAAAAAGTCAGTAATTGAAGAAAAAATACGGCAGTTAGAAAAGCTAAAGGAGATATGATGAAAAAAATTTTGCTATTAATTCCATTTATCTTCGCAGTGATTTCCTGTCAGGAACTACCTCCTGAAGCATATTTTATAGATAAATACAAAATAACAGGGACTATTGATATAGACCCTAAAATAAAAGATAAATGTAATGGAACTTTATTTATAATTGTTAGAAAAGGTGCTTCAATACAGCCTTTAGCTGTAAAGAAAAAGACAAAATATGATTTTCCACTAAATTTTTCAATTTCTCCTGCTGATGTTTTAATACCTCAAAGAGCTAATGAGTTTGTTGATGAATTAATTTTAATGGCAAGAATTTCTAAATCTGGCAGTCCTATGCCTCAAAAGGGAGACTGTGAAAGTCCAGTTATAACTGTTAATGCTGGAGATAGGAATATAAAACTTTTAATAAATTCTATAAGAGAGTAGCTAATGAAAGCTTCTGTAATTAGCATTGGATTTGGATATGAAAAAGGTTTTGTAGAAGATAAATCTAGAATACTTTTATGCCAAAGACTTTTTGAAAAAGGTTTTGATTTAAATGGCGTTTATATTTCTGAAGAAGATAGTTATAAACTTCAATTTTTTATAAAAATAGCTTTAGATAAGTCAGATATAGTTTTTATTATAAGCTCAGCTGACAATGAAAAAGATTTATTAATCAGGGAAACAATATCTGAATCTATAGGTGTTCCTTTAGTTTTTAATGAAAATTGGTTGAAAACCTTAAAAGAAAGATACCCTGAAGAATTTCAAAACATCAAGCATTTTGCAAAATTACCTTATAATGCAAAACCTATTGAAAACAGATATAGTAAATTTTTAGGTTTTATAAAAGTTTTAGATGATGTAAATAAAGCTATCGTTTTTTTACCTGATGAAAAAAGTCAGCTTAAAGAAATGCTTAATTTATCTTTTGAATATCTTCAAGTAAAATCTCAGTCTTTTTACAGTGGTATTGTAAGAACATATGGAATAAATATAGAAGAGCTTAATAAAACTTTATCTGACTTTGATAATAAATTTTTTGTTGAATCTGAAAAAGGAATAGATATTTACATATGGGATAAACAACAAGAATTTTTAGAAAACAAAAAAGTAGTTTTATCAGAAAGGTTAGGCAATTATATCTACTCATTTAATAATGAAGAAATGGAAGAAGTAGTTGGGAAACTTTTGAAAGAAAAAGGTTTTACTGTTTCTACAGCAGAATCCTCAACAGGTGGAATGATAGCATCTAGAATAGTAAATGTTTCTGGAAGCTCAAGTTATTTTATGGGAAGTGTTGTTGCATATGCTAATAAAGTTAAAGAAAATCTTCTAAAAGTTTCACCAGAAATTTTGAATACAAAAGGTGCAGTAAGTGAAGAAGTTGCATTACAAATGGCAAAAGGTGTAGCAAAGTTTCTTAACACAGATTTTGGAATTAGTGATACAGGAATAGCAGGACCTACAGGAGCTACAAAAGAAAAACCTTTAGGGCTTCATTATATAGGGCTTTATTTTAACGGTGAAACAAAAGCAGAAAAAGTTATTTTTAAAGGGGAAAGAAACAAGGTGCGTCTGAGGGTGTCCCAGCACGCACTTAATATGTTAAGGTTAAAACTTTTATCCCTCTAACTCCTTAATACTTTCTTTAAGGGAGTCTAAAAACCACTCTAATTCTTTTTCTGTTATTACAAGAGGTGGCATTACTACCATCACATCTCCAAGAGGTCTAACCCAAATACCTTTTTTTAGCATACTTCTTGCAACTTTAAATCCTGTTCTTTCTCCATAAGGGAAAGGTTCATTTTTTTCTTTATCTTTTACAAGTTCAACACCTGCCATAAATCCGTACTGTCTAACATCTCCAACATGTTTTAAATCCCAAAATTCTTGTAGTTTTTCTTCTAATAACTTTATTTTAGGTTGTAATTTTTCTAAAGTTTTTTCCTCTTCAAATACTTCTAAGTTTGCAATTGCAACATTACATGCAATAGGATTTCCTGTGTATGTATGCCCATGATAGAAATGTTTAGCTTCTCCAAATTCCCCTAAAAATTCTTTGTATATTTCATCTGACACCATTGTTGCGGCTAAAGGTAAATATCCTCCTGTTATACCTTTTCCAAGAGCCATTAAATCTGGTTCTATTCCTTCTTTTTCACAGGCAAACATATATCCACTTCTACCAAATCCTGTTGCAACCTCATCAACTATCATTAATATTCCATATTCATCACAAATTCTTCTGATTTCTTTTAAGTATCCTTTTGGAAATGGAAGAATTCCTGCTGCTCCCTGAACTCCTGCTTCTAAAACAAATCCTGCAATTTCTTGATGGTGTTTAAAAATAAATTCTTCAACCTCCTCTATTAATAGTTTTGTAGTATCGTATTCTAAAGCTTTTTCTCTTCCTACTTTTTTTACTGCTTCTAAGTATGGTGAAGGCATCTTATAAACATCAAATAATAAAGGCTTGTATTTTTCGTGGAATATGTTTATTCCTCCTACAGAAACACTACCAATAGTATCCCCGTGATATGCTTCAGATAAAGTTATAAATTTATTCCTTTGTGTTTCCCCTTTGTTATGCCAGTAATGGTAGGCAATCTTTATTGCTATTTCCATTGCTTCTGAACCATCTTCACTGTAAAAAACATGCTTTAGTTTTGGTGGTGTAATATCAACTAAATTTTTTGCAAAAGTAGCAGCTGGAACATTTGAAGCTCCAAGAGTTGTAAAATGAGCTATTTTATTAACCTGTTCTATTACTGCCTGATTTAATTTAGGATGATTATGTCCGTGTACATTACACCACAAAGATGCAACGCCGTCTAAGTATTTATTTCCATAAATATCATAGATATATACTCCTTCTCCTCTTTCAACAATAACATTATCTTCTTGCGTGTAAACCTGCATTTGTGTAAAAGGATGCCAGAAATATTCTTTGTCCCACTGCTCTAAATATTTTTTGTTAACCATTTAACCTCCTATGTTTTAAATTTATTCACTAGTTGATTTAATTTATGAATATTTTGCTCCAGTCTTTCTATTGCTTCAACTATATTTTCAACATTAGTTGTATTTTCAGTTGCAAGTTCTGCAACCTTTTTAAACTCTTCCAGTATATCAGATATTTGTCTTATTACTTCTGCGGAAGTGGCAACAGATTGTGAAGTAACTTTAGCAGTGTTTTCTATTATGGAAGATGTTTCTTGAATTTCATCTTCTACTTCTCTTGAGTCGTCAGTAATTTCTTCTATTTTTTCTGCATTTTTAATAATTTTTTCTGAAACATTTTCTATAGAATTTACTATTTTTGTAATAGTTTTATTAATCTCTTCAAGATTATTTCTAGTTCTATCAGCAAGATTTCTAACTTCATCTGCAACAACTGCAAAACCTTTACCATATTCTCCAGCTCTTGCTGCTTCAATTGCTGCATTTAAAGCAAGTAAGTTAGTCTGGTCTGCTATGTCTCTAATAATATCTAAAATACTTTTTGCCTCATCAGCACTTCTAGAAAGTTCTCTTAACTCTTCTACAATTTTCTTTTCTTCTTCAGAAGCTATATTGATACTTTCTATTAGATTTGAGATTTTTTGTTTTGCATCTCCAAGTTTGACAGTTGCATCATTTATAAGCTTTGTAGTCTCTTTTAATTCTTCCATAGTTTCATTTAAAGGTTTTTGAACTTCTATACCTTTTTGTGAAGTTTCTGTAATTATTTGTCTTTCTTTTACTGCACTTTCTTTAATTTCTTTAGAATTTTTAGCCAAGTCCTCTGCTATGTAAGAAGTTTCTTTTGAACTTTCTTTAACAGCGATAATAGTTTGTTTAACTTTTTCTATAAACTTATTAAAATATCCTGCGATTTCTCCTAGCTCGTCTCTAGAATTTATATTTACCCTTTTAGTTAAATCTCCTTCTCCCTGTGCCAAGTCTTTGACTACATTTATAAAGTTTTCCAGAGGTTTTTTAATTACAAAGTGAATAATAAACACTAAAATTGCCATTACAATTAAACCAACAATGGCAACACTTGCCATCTGCTTATAAATTACACCTTTTGCGTGTTCCACAGCCTGATTAACTAAATTTAGAGGCTTTCCCGCAACTATATATCCTACTGTTTTGTTTTTAAAATCTTTTAAAGGAATTAAAGTTAACAGGTAGTTTTTCGTAATAAAATAGTTATCAGACGCAGAGAAATTTATTTTGCTTACCTCTTTTAATAAATTCTCATTGATTAAATCTGTTTTTTGTGAAACTACAAAATTGCCTACATTAGGGGCATTTTTCAGAAATTTTGCAATTTTTAAATACTTTTTATCCATTAAAATAATTGCATCACTATTTACTTTTCTTAAATCTTTTACAATAGAATTTAATCCTTGTATAAACTCAACAGAACCTAAATAAATTTCATTTTCATCAAAAATAGGTGCAAGTCCCCTTAAAGTTAAACCTACTTTTCCAACTTCAAAAGCAACAAAAGGTTTTCTTATTTCTTTTACATGTAAAATTGTAAATCTAAATCCTGATAAATCATCTCCATATTTTTCAGGCTTCCAAGCTCTAACAAAACTTGTTATATCTGCTGTATGTATATGAATTTTTACATTTTTATATTTTGAATTGTTTCTAATATCATTCATTATTTCTTGAGCCTTTTTTAAAGCTACTTCTCTGTTATTTGTTTTTAGGGCTTCTACAAAGGAATCAACATGGGATAAAGTTATAGCTTCTGTTAAGGCTACTGATTTTTTTTCTTCTAGAAGTTGTTTTACAAAATTCCTTAATTCTTTTGCTTCTTTTATTTGAACGCCACTCTCTATAGTTGCTAATTCCTTTATAGTTAGCCCTATAACAATTAGTATTCCAAGTACTACAGATATTACCAGTGGAACATAAACTTTTGTAGCAATTGAGATTTTTTTCACTATTCCTCTCCTTTATTGATTTGTCTCATATATACATTTACGGCTAAATGTTATTTTTTCTTAAGCGATTAAAAATTATAAAGGATTGTTTTAATGATTAAATATGATGAATCAAAAGTTATTGTCAATAATAAAGTTTTTGAAATTTTTCTGAAAGAAGGAGCTTTAAAAGGTGAAAGTGATTATATAATAGCAAGTGAAGAAAAATTAGAAAACTTTCCATCAAAAACTGTTGCTATAAACAAAGCCAAATGGGCTATTTATAATGTAGTTGAAGGAACAAGGGTATCTGATTTTTTTGACTGGATAGCTCCTCAAGGACTTGTAAAAGGGCAGTCTCCTTATTTTAGAGCTACATTAAATAAGAAAGATGCAATATGGACTTTAGATGGACAAAAAACTAAATGGTTTAGAAAGATAAGAGAAAGAGGTGCTATCACTGGGGAAAGTCCATATTTTTGGGGAAAAGAAGAAAGACATTATGCTTTATACCACATAGATACTGGGGAAAAATTAACCCCTGATTTTAAAGCTTCCGTTTTAGCAGGTGCTGTGATAGGAGATACTGATAACTTGGTTTATGGAAGTTATGGTGATGATATATTTTTTGTTTATGATATAAAATTACAAAAAGTTGTTTCAAAGGAATTTGAAGAAGAAGATTTAGTTAAGTTCTTAAAAGAAGGACTTTCTATTGAGGAAGTAGCAAACAATTTATGATTATTACTATAGATTTAAGAGCAATTTGTGTTATTTTTATTAAAAACAAATTTTTAAGGAGGCTAAAATGGCTGAAGGTGTAAAAATAGATAGAGAAAAAGTAGAAGAAGTTTTAGAAAGTATAAGACCTGCTTTAAGATTTGATGGCGGAGATGTTGAGCTTGTTGATATAGGTGAAGATGGAACTGTTTATGTAAGATTAATGGGTGCTTGTTCTGGATGTGCTATGTCTTTAATGACTTTAAAAGGTGGAATTGAGCAAAGATTAAAACAGGCTATTCCTGAAGTTAAAGAGGTTGTGGCTGTAAACCTAGACCAACCAATGTTTTAGATATGAAAGGGGGGGTTATCCCCTTTTTAAATCTACTTTAGATACTATTCCTGATTTACCGTCTTCTTTTAAATAGATAGAGGATTCTCTTAAAAAACCATTATCCAATGAAAAAGGTGTCTTAACTTTATCTAGATAAATTGCTCCTATCCCTAAATCCTTCAAAGAGTATAACTTATCTTGTGAAGTTGTTTTTATCCATACTTTTAGCTTATCAAAAATTTCATCTTCTTCATCTATCCAATTATTTTTATCTTTATCGTAAATCTTTAATTCTCCAAATCCATCTCCAGTTTTAACTCCAAATAATTCACTTCCATTATCCACTTTATTATTTTGATTTTTGTCAAAAACTAAAAATCCATATCCTTCTGCTAAAAGGGGAATGCTGTCTTTTTTACCGTCTGCATCTAAATCAAATGTGAATTTAACATTTGATAATGGATTTTTTATATTTCCGTCTAAATTTATAATTAGTGGGTCAATTAAAGCTAAACTACCTGCTTTAATATCCAAATGTGTGTATTCTAAAATTTCTCTTGATAAAGAAAAACTTATATCAAAATTTATCTCTTTTCCTTTTTTTGTTATTATTTTGCCATTTGCTCTAAAATTAACACTTTCACTTTTATAATTGATTTTTTCGTATTCTATTTGAGCTCCAACTTGGGGAATATCTATATTTTCAATATTTGATATTTTTTCGTTAAATTCTTTTGTAGACAATGTTTTAATTTTCTTTCCAGTTAATTTTTCAACTAAAAACTTAATAATAAATGTTTTAAGTTCGTTCTCATCCATTGCATCTTTATTAAGATTTACCGTTTCTAGATTTGCTTTTATGGATTTTGTTTTTATATCTATGTTTATATTTCCATTGGTTTTTGAATCGGTGCTTTTAATTATTTTTATATCTAACTTTTCATAATTAAACTGGATATTTTTATACTCTGACGATAAGCCAATATTAGAATCTAAAACTTTCATAATACTTAATTATCGGAAGGTTTACTTTAAATTTTTTACTGTTCTTAAGAAAAATTGTCTAATTTTTTCCCTTGAGGATTTAATTTCTTCCCACAAAGTATCTGGATTTTTATTAAATGAAACTGCTACTCTGTAAAAATTATTAGAATTTTTTGCAATCCTTGAGATACCTGTTCCTTTTATCATACGAAGTCTAGTTTCTACTTCTCTTAAGAACACATAATCTTCTAAAATTGAAACTTTATTTTTAGCTAGAATTTCTAAAATGCTTGTTTCCTCTATCTTGTTTTTTAGTTTATAAAGCTGAACAGCAAACTCAACATCTGCAAGTCCTCCATATCCTAGTTTTATATCTATCTCATCTGGTTTCTCATTTGTAAAACCTTCTAATCTAAATCTCATTTCTGCAATTTCTTCAATAAATTTTTCTGTAATTGGTTTTGAATATAGGAAATCTTCAACGATTTTTGAAAACTCTTCTTGTGTTTTCTTATCCCCTGTTATAAATCTTGCCTTTGTCCACGCCAGTCTTTCCCAACTTCTTGCTTCATTGTTAAAGTATTTCTCGTAAAAGCTTAAAGTTGGTGCAAGTTCCCCTGCTTTTCCATAAGGACGAAGTCTCAAATCTATCTGGTATAAAATTCCCTCTTTTGTATATTTTGTTAAGTCTTTTATTATGTTAACTGGCACATTTTGGAACTTGTTTTTATTTTCTAAATTGTTAAATACAAAAATTAAATCTAAATCAGAACCTATATTCATTTCTTTGCTTCCAAGTTTTCCAAGGGAAAATATACAAAGACCTTTAGAATCATACTTTGAATAAATTTTTTCAATTATAAAATCTGCCAGATTTGTTAAAGCTTTATTTAGTTTTCTTAGCCTATTTAAACTGTTTTCTTTGTCTATGTTTGATAAATATTCAATAGACGCAGTAATTTCCACTAAATTTTTAAGTTTATTTAGCCTTGTAATAAAGTCTTCTTCATTTATAAGGTTTAGCTCTCTCTCAAAGTCTTCTTTAGTTTCTAGTGTTTTGTTTAGTGAGCTAAAAACAAAATCTAAAAGTGTAGGATCTTTTGCCATTAGCGAAGAGATATAATCGGATATTTCTGCAACTTTTAAGATAAAATTTGCAAGATTTTCATTTTGTTTTAATGATGATGCAAAGACTGGAAGAAGTTTCCCTTTTATTAAAATATTATTTAAATTTAGGAGAAAATCCTTTCTATCTGGAAATTGTTTTAATTTGTCTTCAAGTTTTGGTAAGAAATCAAATAAAAGTTCTTTTTCTTCATTAGTTAGATATACAAATTCTTTACTTAAGAATATACTTTTTATCCTATCTAATGCCCATTGAGGCTCTTTACATCCTATTTTATGTAAGTAGTTTAATGCTTCTTCTTGATTGTGTTTTGTAAAAATATACTTTTGAAGAGGTGAAAGTTCTTTTGCTTCTCCAATTTGTAAAGAGTTAAAAATTTGGCTTATATTTTTTCTATAGTTTTCAAAATCTTTTAAAAGTTCTTCTTTTGATGAATATCCCATTTTTTTTGCATATTCTTCTGCTTTTGATAGCTTAAAAATTTGAGTTTGAATACAGTTTTCTACCTGAATAATATGTTCTAACTTTCTTAAAAAAAGATATCCATCTTTTAACTTTTTTGCTTCGTTTTTAGAAATTATATTTTCTTTTTCTAGTTTTTGAATTGATTTATATGTACTTCTTTCTCTTAAGTTTTTATTTTTACCTCCATAAACAAGCTGTAAAATTTGAACTGTAAACTCAACTTCCCTAATACCTCCATCACAGGTTTTTATATTTATTTCTTTATCGGAGAAACTTTTTGCATCCTGTTCTATTAGTTTCTTCATTTCAACAATTTCTTTCAGCTCTTCTTTAGTTATAGTTTTTCTGTAAACAAAAGGAGTTATCATTTTTATAAATTCTTCTGCAGTCTCTTTGTTACCTGCACTGTGTCTTGCTTTTATAAGCATATGCCTTTCCCAAACTCTACCAGTCGTCCAGTAATAAACCTCTAAAGCTGGTAAAGAATATGCAATAAACCCACTTTTACCATTTGGACGAAGGTCTAAATCAACTATCCAAGATTGTCCTTCTATATTCTTTTTAGACAAATACGTAGTTAGCTTTGTAAACATATATGAGAAAAATTCTCTGTTGGATAGTCCTTTATCTGTTTTTCCTTCGTCTGAGTATATATACATAATATCTATGTCAGAGTAGTAGTTAAGTTCTAATCCTCCCAGTTTACCAAGGGCAATTACACTTGCTTTTACTTCTTCTCCATTTTCATTTTTAGGTATTCCGTATCTTTTTTTTGTTTCTTCAAAAGCTTTTTTAAATGCAATTTCTATTGTTGTGTCTGCAAGGTAAGAATATTCTTTCATTAATTCAGGTAAAGTATGTTTATTATAAATGTCTTTAGCTAAGATTCTCCCAAAGTGAAGCATCTTAAATTTTGTTAATTCTTGAATAAAAGTTTGTTCTGGCTGATTTATATCTATTGATGAGGTTATTTTTTCAAGTAATTTTTCTTTTCCAAGTAATGGTTTCTCTAGATTTTCGAAAAGATAAAATAGCCTTTTTTCATCTCGAAAAATAAAATCACATAAACATTTGCTGTAAAAGCAGATTTTTTCTAAAAAATTTTTTTGTTCATTTGTTAATGAATTTAGAAAATCTTTTTTAAAAAGCTCAAACTTATTCATAGTAAAAAGCCTTATGTTTTGGTTTATAATTCATTATAATGGCAAAATTAAAGATTTTTTATTACTTCTTTTTAATAGGTTTAGTTTTTACATTTTCCTGTGAAGAAAAAAAAGAAAAACCAAAGCAAGAAAAAAAGATAGATTATGTAGCCAAAATACAGGAAAAAATAGCAAGTATAGTTGAAAATACTAAAGATTCTATAGTTACAGTTATTTCCTCTCCAAAACATATAAAAAGCTATCAACCTTTTGAAGACTTTGAAACAAAGTCTTTAGGTTCTGGATTTGTAATAGAAAAAGATGAAAAATTTCTTTATATTCTTACAAATGCACATGTTATAGAAGGGAAAAATATAAAAGTAATATTCAACAAAGATAATCAAAAGATTGCAAAACTTGTTGGGAAAGATGACAAAAGTGATATTGCAGTTTTAAAAGTGGAAATTGATGAAGGAATAAAAAATATAAAGCCTTTAAAAGTTGGAAACTCAAATAAACTAAAAGTTGGTTATTTTGTTTTATCAGCAGGAAGCCCCTATAATTTAGGACATACTTACACATTTGGAATAGTTTCTGCTCTTCATAGAAACTTAGGTTTTTCTGCTTATGAAGATTATATCCAGACTGATGCTCCTATTAATCCAGGAAATTCTGGTGGTGCACTTCTTAATATGAATGGTGAAGTGGTAGGAATGAATATTGCTGTAGTTCAATCTGGTGAAGGTATTGGATTCGCATTACCAATAGAGACTGTTTTAGAAATTTATCAGCTAATAAAAAAGTATGGTAAAGTTCCAAGAGGATGGTTAGGTGTATTAGTCCAAAAACTTTCTAAAAGAGCTCAAGATAAGCTAGGTATAAAAGGTGGTCTTGTTGTAATAAAAGTGTTTAAAAACTCTCCAGCAAAAAAAGCAGGTATAAAAGTAGGAGATATTATTTTAAAAATAAATGGAATTCCAATAACCTCTCCCCAAAACTTAGCATTTTTTATCCAAAGACTAAAACCAGATACAAAGTTAACATTAGATATACTAAGAAATAAAAAGCCTTTAAAAATTGAAGTTATTATAGAAAATTCTAGAATTAGTAATATTTCAAAATAAAAAATGCTAAAATTTATTTAATCTCTTTGACTTACTAGTATGAGGTTGCAATGTATTACGGTATAGATGCAGGTATCAGAGATTTTTCTGTTTGTATAATGAATGAAGAAAAGGAAGTAGTTTATATAAGTAATTTTTGGAAAGAAGGACTATTTTGGTTTATAGATCATCACTGGCCAAAAATTATTACTATAAATCTTCCAGATGAAAAAGAAATAGATGCTCCAGCAAGGTTAAAAACAGCTTTAGAAATAATACATAAGTTGAAAACTGTATTTGACTATAAATCTCCAACTTTAGAAGAGATTAAAGAAAAAACTCCTAATATAATAATAAAAACCTCTGCAGATTTATTTTTCCAAAAATTTATAAGAAAGCAACTTCTTCCATTTCATACGAGAGAAGGATTAGAACAAAGAATTTATAATCTAAAAAAAACAGGGATAAAAGTAGATAAATCAATTTTAGCAAAAGATAAGAACAAGTTAAGAAGAGAACTTGGAGCAATTATTGCAGCGTTTACTTCTTTAAGTGTTGAAAATAATAGTTTTGAAAAAGTTGATATAGAAAAAGGTTTTTTAATAGTTCCAAAATATAGATTTGTTCCTTCTACAAATCGTATAATTAGAAGAAAAACAAAAGCCTTGGAGCAATAGTGGAAAAGGATTTTGGTGGTTTTAAAGGTATATTAGTTTACGGTCTTGGTTTAATTGGTGGTTCTTTTGCAAAATCTTTAAAGTCTGAAGGTTTTACAGGCAAAATTTATGGATTTGACTTAAACGAAAATCGAGTAAAAACTGCTGAAAGTATGCAAGTAATTGACAAAGGGTTTACAAATTTAGAAAAAATCCCTTGGAATGATATAGACCTTGTAGTTATTGCTACACCTGTAAAAACATTCGAAACTGTTGCAAATTCTATAAAACCTTTTTTAAAAGAAAATACTGTTATAACAGATGTTGGAAGTGTTAAAGGAGATTTAGTTTATAAACTAAAGGAGATTTTATCCCCTTACGAGTTTATAGGAGCTCATCCTATAGCAGGAACAGAAAAGGAAGGAGTAGAAAACTCTGTTGATGGTTTATTTAAAGGGAAAAAACTTATTCTAACAATAGATGAAGAAACAGAAAACACAAAAAGGCTAGAAAAACTCTGGACAGATTTAGGTGCAAAAGTAGAAGTAATGGACCCTTATATGCATGATTTTGTTTTTGCAAGTGTTTCTCATCTTCCACACGCTGTAGCTTTTGCACTGGTTGATGCTTTAATTTCCTTATCTAGGGAAACAGGAATAGACTTATTTTTATATCCAGGGGCAGGATTTAAAGACTTTACAAGAATAGCAGCGTCTTCCCCAACGATATGGAAAGATATTTTTATTCAAAATAAACAAGATGTTTTAAAAACTATAGATGAGTTTATAAATTCACTTCAAAAACTAAAAAATCTCATAGAAAAAGAAGACGAAGATGGTTTAATAAAATTACTTGAAGAAAGTAGAGACAAAAGACTTTCTCTGGAGAAAGAAAATGCAAACTGTAGATAAAATAGCTTCATTTTGCACAGATAAAAATCTATATCCAATTATAGATAAAGTTATAAACGGTGAAAGGCTTACTTTTGATGATGGAGTAACTTTATTTAAAACAAACGATCTTTTAACCCTTGGTGCATTAGCAAACTTAAAAAAAGAAGAAAAAAGTGGAAAGTATGTTTACTTTGTAATAAATCGTCAGATAAATCCTACTAACATATGCGTTTTAGACTGTAAATTTTGTGCTTTTGCAACTATTGATAAAAATGACCCTAAAGCTTATGAAATGTCTTTAAATCAAATTATAGAAAAGGCTAGATATGCTGTATCAGAAGGTGCTTCAGAAGTCCATATAGTTGGGGGTCTTCATCCAGATTGGAGGTTTGAAGACTATTTAAATATAATAAAAACTTTAAAAGAGACATTTCCAGACCTTCATATAAAAGCATTTACAGCAGTAGAAATAGATTACTTATCAAAACTTGCTAAATTGTCTTATGAAGAAACTTTAATAGCACTAAAAGAGGCAGGTCTTGGAAGTTTGCCTGGTGGAGGAGCAGAAATATTTTCCTCAAGGGTAAGAAGAATAATTGCACCAGAAAAAATAGGTTGGAAAAAGTATTTAGAGATACATAAAATAGCCCACAGATTAGGCTTAAAATCTACAACAACAATGCTTTATGGACATGTAGAAACAATAGAAGAAAGAATTGACCATATATTAAAAATTAGAGAAGCTCAAGATGAAACTGGTGGGTTTACCTGTTTTATACCTCTTGCATTTCAGCCAGAAAACAACGAATTAGGTAAAACGGAACACACTTCAGGAATAGACGATTTAAAAACAATTGCAGTATCTAGACTTTTATTAGACAACTTTGACCATATTAAATCTTACTGGGTAATGCTTGGAGAAAAGATAGCTCAGATTGCTTTAAACTTCGGTGCAGATGATATGGATGGAACTGTTATGGAAGAAAAAATAGCCCATTTTGCAGGAGCAAAATCTCCAACAGCTCAGCAAAAAGATAGATTAATAAGACTAATAAAAGAAGCAGATAAAATTCCTGTAGAAAGAGATACTCTTTACAACCCTATAAAAATCTATGAATAAAAGGCATTTAATAGCCTTTTTTGTTTTATTTTTAACTTTTATTTCATTTTTGGTAGTTTTAATAGCTGTTCCTTATGGAATTTTCCTCATCTCAAAGTTTTTTTATCCA
>WFXI01000087.1 GCA_015490675.1 Hydrogenothermaceae bacterium | reverse complement strand
TTATAGGCAATGCATATAGATTTTTAGCTTATCCATATACATGGACTTCAAAATCAAGTGAAATTTTAGAGAAAAAGACACTTAGACCTGCAAGTATATTATTCCACTATGGAATAATTTTAGTTTTCATCGGACACATAATAGGAATAGTCATCCCAAAAAGCTGGACAGAAGAACTTGGACTAACAGAACATATGTATAGAATGATAGCTTTATATGCTGGAACTGCTGCTGGATTAATGGTTATAGCAGGACTTGTTTTATTCATTTATAGAAGATGGACTAACCCAAGACTAAAGGCAAATACATCAACTATGGACTGGATTACACTCTGGCTTTTACTTGCAATAGTAATTTTAGGAAACATAAACACAATTGTTTTACAACATGATTATAGAGAAACTGTAGCACCCTGGTTTAGAGGTCTTTGGGTATTTACACCAAACTACACTTTAATGGCAGAAGTTCCATTTTTATTAAAGCTTCATATCTTCCTCGTTTTTGTTTTAACTGCGATTTTCCCATTTACAAGACTGGTTCATATTTTAAGTATTCCACTAAGCTATATATTCAGAAGACCAATAATTTATAGAGAAAGATGTCCATAAAATAAAAAAACATAGGAAATGGAGGTTAAAATGCACAAAAAAATTGAGTATGAAGGCAAGGTTATTGAAATTACAGGAAACCCACAAATTGGGCTAATAATGGCAACATGGGGGTTCTTTATTGGGTTTGCAGCAGTTTCCTTATATGGGCCAGTTGCAAAAAATCTTAAAGAAATACTTGGACTTTCAGGATTTTTAATGGGATTACTTGTTGCAGCACCAAACCTAACAGGTTCACTTCTTAGAATACCTTTTGCAGCGTGGGTTGATAAAGTAGGGGGGAAAATTCCCCTTGCAACCCTTTTAATACTTGCTGTTATTGGGATGGGTGGACTTTCCACACTTTTATACCTTTACTATCCAAATCTTGAGCCGTGGATGTATTGGTTAATTTTGTTTTTTGGATTTTTAAGTGGTTGCGGAATTGCTACTTTTTCTGTTGGAATTGCTCAAACTGCTTACTGGTTTCCTGAAAAAAAACAAGGGTCTGCCTTAGGAATATATGCAGGAGTTGGTAATTTAGCACCAGGACTATTTGGAATGATACTGCCTTTTGCATTAAAAGCAATAGGATTAACTTGGTCTTATATTGCTTGGTTTGGATTTTTATTAGTTGGAACAGTTATTTATATACTATTTTCAAAAGATGCACCATATTTTCAGCTTGTAAAAGCAGGAGTTCCTCACGATAAGGCAGTAGAACTTGCAAAACAACTTGGACAGGAACTTATTCCAACAGGTGGATTAATCAGTTCATTAAAAAATTCTGCTAAACATATACAAACCTGGGCATTAGTAGCCTTATATTTCGTTTCTTTTGGAGGATTTTTAGCATTAACAGGTTGGTTTATTGTTTTTTGGGTTCAAAGCTACAATGTAGAGCTTAGGCACGCAGGTCTTTTAATGGCATTTGGATTTTCATTACTTGCTTCAGTTATAAGAATTTTTGGTGGATGGCTGTCTGACAAGATTGGAGGAGAATTAGTTGCAATAATTGCTTATACATTAACTTTAATTGGAGCTATAGTTGTTGTTATGGCAGTAAATCATAATTTTATGCTTTCATTAACAGGTGAGGTTTTAATGGGAGCAGGAATGGGAATAGCAAACGGAGCTGTATTTAAGCTTGTTCCTAAATATGTTCCACATGCAACTGGCGGTGCTGCTGGATGGGTAGGTGGACT
Source organism: Hydrogenothermaceae bacterium (assembly GCA_015490675.1). Classification (GTDB taxonomy): domain Bacteria; phylum Aquificota; class Aquificia; order Aquificales; family Hydrogenothermaceae; genus Hydrogenothermus. The sequence goes on along the minus strand of WFXI01000087.1, from coordinate 8,887 downwards.
TGGAGCATTTGGAGGCTTTGTTGTTCCACCAATTCTTGGAATATTTGTTCAAAACTATGGAGTAGTTGGATATTCTAAAGGTTTTGTTGTTTATATAGTTTTAGCAATAATAGCTATTTTAATTTCTATAATTTTGTGGAAAACTTACGGGAAAGAAATAAATAAACCAATAGAAGATTAGGAGGTAGGAAATTGAGAAAAGTTTTTTTAGGAGCTTCAGCTCTCCTTTTTTTAGGTTTGATAGGAGACTCCAAAGCAACAACTACAAATGATGAAAACATTTTGTTTAAGGGAGTTAAGCCAAAGTTAGAAATTCGTCCACGATATGAATATGTAGAACAAAAAAATAACAATCTAAAGTCTGCTAATGCACTAACCACAAGAATATCTGTTGGTTTAAAACTAAAAGAATTATTTCACTTAAAGAATTTAGAAAGCTATATAGAAGCAACAGGAGTATTTGCAACTATAGACAATTACTCACCAGAAAAATCAAAATATGAACTTGTCCCTGACCCACAAAATACAAGATTTACTCAGATATATTTAAATTACACACTAAATAAAACGAGCTTCATAGTTGGAAGAAAATTTGTAATCATAGATGACCATAGATTTATAGGGAATGTTGGCTGGAGACAAATGCCACAATCTTTTGGTGTTGTAGCAATTTCAGATAATACAGTAAAAAATCTAAATTTATTAATTGCTGGAATATATGAAAGGAAAGGGATAATAAATAAACTTAACGAAGAATGGGAATTTGGAAAATGGCCTTTAATTGTAGATATTAACTATAAATTCAGTGAACTATTTAAAGTTAAAGGATTTTCTTACTTAATAACCGATATTCACAATACTTATGGTATTAAAGCTTCAGGGAAATATAAAACTTCCATTGGAAAAGTTTCTTACTTAGCAGAATATGCAAAACAAACAGACCCTTATAAAACTGACAATTTAACAACAAAACCAGATATAGATACTAACTACTATAGAATTGGAATTAATACAAATATTTCAGGCTTTATAGGAGGAATTGAATACACACACTTTGGAGACAAAAACGGAAAATCTAAAGGATTTTCTACACCTTTAGCAACATTGCATGCTTTTGACGGTTGGTCTGATGTTTTACTTGCTGGTGCTGGAGGCGGATTTGACTATGGTCTTGATGAATATAAACTCACTGCTGGATATAAAAACAAAAAGATAGGAAAATTTTTAATAAATTATTTAATATTTAATTCTTACAAATCACAACCCACAGGAAATAATATAGGAACAGAGCTAGATTTACTCTATACAAAAAAACTAACAAAAAGATTTTCATTGTTACTCAAATCTGCTTTTTATTATTCTAAAGATGGATATTACACAGGAGGTAATCTAAAAGGAATAAGTGATGTAAATAAATTCTGGGCACAAATAGACTTTAAGTATTGATTGGTATAAATTTTGCTTATTTTATAAGTATCCACTCTAAAAATCATGGGGTTTAGCTTATGGAAAATATTACAGCCCAGTGCCCGTATTGTGGTGTAGGCTGTGGACTTGAAATAGTAAAAGATAAGAAAGGTAGATTTAAAATAAAAGGAGATAAAAATCACCCTGCTACTAAGGGAGATTTATGTTTAAAACCAGTCCCCCTTCCTAAGGTTATGGATGTAGGAAGGGTTCCTGCTCCTCTTTATAGAGAAAATAAGGATGATGAGTTTAAAGAAATCTCATGGGAAGAAGCAATAAATATAATTGCTGAAAAATTATCAAAGAACTCTCCTGATGAAAACTACTTTTACATATCAGGACAACTTACAACAGAAGACAGTTATGTAATTAACAAATTTGTAAAAGGGTTCGTTAGAACTAACAACATAGATGCAAACTCAAGACTTTGTATGACTTCAGCTGTTATGGCTTATAAACTTGCTTTTGGATCTGATGGCCCACCAGGAAGCTATGAAGATATAGATGATGCAGATGCATTTATATTTGCAGGTTCAAATGCTGCTTGGACACATCCTGTTTTATTCAAAAGGGTTTTAAAAAGAAAAAAAGAAAACCCAGATGCAATAATAGTTGTAATAGACCCTGTTTATACAGAAACAGCAAAAAAAGCAGATTTATGGATACCTATAAAACCAGGAACAGATACAGTTTTATTCAATAGTGTTTTAGCACTTTTAGCAAAATACAAATGGATAGATTACGAATTTGTTATAAACCATACAGATAATTTCCTAAATGCCATAAAAGAAGCCCAGCAATACACACCAGAAGTTGCAGCACAAATATGCGAAATAGATGAAAAATATATTTATCAACTTGCAGAAGTTTTTGGATTAAGAAAAAAAGTCATATCATTTTGGACAATGGGATTAAATCAATCTGTTAATGGAACTAATAAAAATCTTGCATTAATAAATTTACATTTAGCAACAGGAAGAATAAACGAAAAAGGTTGTCCATTTTCTCTAACAGGACAGCCAAACGCAATGGGAGGAAGAGAAGTTGGATATCTAGTGAATGGACTTCCTGGATATAGAGATGTAAGAAATGAAGAAGATAGAAAATTTATGGAACAGTTTTGGAATATCCCAGAAGGTAGTATAAAACCTAAACCTGGACCTACAATAACAGAAGCTGTTGATAAAATGCTAAATGGTGAGATTAACTTCCTATGGATAGTCTGTACAAATCCTGCTGTTACTATGCCAAATTTAAATAAATTCTGGAAAGCTTTAAGAAATACATTCGTTGTAGTTCAAGATGCATATATGACAGATACTGTAGATTTTGCAAACCTAGTCTTACCTGCTACACAGTGGGGAGAAAAAGAAGGAGTAATGACAGGCTCAGATAGAACAATTACCCATAATAAACCATTTAAAGAACCACCTCCACAATGTAAGCACGACTGGCAAATATTCTGCGAAGTTGCCAAAAAATTAGGCTGGGAAGATAGCTTTAGCTACAAAAATTCAAGAGAAATCTTCGATGAATTTAAGCAAACAACAAAAGGAAGACTATGTGATATCTCAGATTTTACATACGAAGATTTACCAAAACAATGGGGAGGAAAATGGCTTTATAAAGATAAAGTATTTCCTACAAACTCAGGTAGAGCAAGATTTAACCCTGCCAAATTTAATCCTCCAGCAGACAAAACAGATTATCCATTTAGCTTTATATTAACTACTGGAAGGACTAAGAAACAATGGCACACAATGACAAGAACAGGTAAATCTTTTGAACTTCTAAAGGGAGAAGAAGAACCATTTATTTTATTAAACGAAGAAGATGCTTATGAACTTGGAGTAATAGATGGAGACTATATCACAGTTATGTCATCTAGAGGAAAAATCTATATAAAAGCAGTTTTAGGAGATATTAAAAAAGGAGTAGCTTTTGCACCTTTCGGATATGGAATAGCTTACCATTTTCCAACAAATATTTTAGTTTCAGACGCAGTTGATCCAATTTCTAAAGAGCCAGATTTAAAATTTAGTGCAGTTTATATAAAACCAAGAAGAAAAAAAGTTTACAAAATTTCGCAAGAGACTTCTTATATAGTTCACTCGTTCTTGTCTAGACTAAAAGAATATGAACTTGAAAGTCTTATTAGAAAATTCTATAGTGAATTAACTGAAGAAAATGAAACCTTTAAAAATTTAGTAGAAGAAGAAGGTTTTCAAGAAAGTGTTGATGAGGAAATATTACTATTAAAAACCTTAGTAGCAAATCTTACATCTTCAGAAAATTATGAAGAAATTCTACAAAAAAGGGCAAAATTATTCTATAAATATAATATCCAACCAAAAGACTACAAAAAATTTGAAGAAGTTTTCTTAAGAGTTTTAAAAACAACTACAAATCCAAGCTATGTAGAATTTGAAGCATGGAATGAAGCTATAAGATTTATACTGAATATAATTAAATTAAGAGCAGATAGATTATTTGAAAGAAAACTTAAAGAAGTTCCAAACTAAAAATACTTATCTAAAATTTCATAGATTAATTTTTGTCTTCTTTCTCCTTTTTCTTTTTTTTCTCTTATTTCCTTTAATTTATTAAACACTTCCAGTAAGTTTTTTGGCAAACAATCTTTAATTTTATCTTTTAGTCTTTTTGCCAATGCAGGAGCATATCCAGAAGTAGAAATTCCTATAACTATATCATCTTCTTTTATATAAGCAGGAAACAAAAAGGTACAATACTGGGGACTATCTACACAGTTGACAGGTATTTTTCTCCTATAACAATAATTATAAATCTCTCTTTGTAAATCTATATCATCAACAGCAACAATAACCATATCTTTTCTATCTAAATCTGTAAATAAAAAATTTCTATTTATAATTTTTATATTAGGTATTTCTGAAATTTTACTTTCTTTAATTTCTTTAGCTACAACAGTAATATTAGGTTTAAATGGTAATATCTTTTCTATTTTCCTATAAGCTACCTTACCACCTCCAACAATCAAAACTTCTTTACCTTCTAAAGAAACAAACATTGGAAAGTATGACAATTTTGTAAACCTCTAATTGCAATATTTATTCTTTTGAACATAATCTAAAAAATAAACTTTCAAATTTTTCCTACCTATTACTAACAATATACTGTTATAATAAACATACCATAAATAACAAAATTGTAATTAGGAAGTTGATAGAAAAAATACAGTTATCTGTAATTTACAATATAAGTAAAGCTTTATCATCATCGCAAGACATAAAGAAGAACCTAGAATATATAGTAAATCTTCTGGTTTCTTATCTTGGATACAAACATGTTTTTATAAACCTAGAAAATCCAATCACAGGAAAATTAGAAAACATAGGAGGTTTAGATTTAACATATTCAAAAGGTGAAGGAATAACTGGAAAAGTATGGAAATATGGTGTTCCAATAGTGATCCCAGATATCTCAAAAGAAAAGCAATTTTTAAACAAACTAAATAGGAAATTAGACGATACAGAAACAAAATTAACATTTATTGCTGTTCCAATAAAAATAAAAGAAAAAGTTATTGGAGTTTTAGCTGTAGATAAAGAACATTCACAAAAAGAGTCTATAAACCTACACACAGAATTTTTAACCATGATAGCAAACATACTTGGAAGCTACTTAAAACTTTATCTAGACTTTGAAGAAGAAAAAAGAAAAATAGAAGAAGAAAAAAATTACTTACAAAATCAACTAGATGCTATTGTTTCTAAAACAGAAGTAGAAGGTATTGTAGCCAAAAGCCCTAAAATATTAGAAATTATAGAAACAGTTAAGAATATAGCAAATACTCCAGCTACAGTATTGTTAACTGGAGAAAGTGGAGTAGGAAAAGAAGTTTTTGCTAAAGCAATACACGAGCTTTCAGATAGAGCTGGTAAGCCGTTTATTAAAATAAACTGTGCAGCTATCCCAGAAGATTTACTGGAAAGTGAACTTTTTGGATATGAAAAAGGAGCTTTTACAGGAGCAAATAAAACAAAGAAAGGTAAATTTGAGCTAGCAAATGGAGGAACAATATTTTTAGATGAAATAGGAGATATGCCTTTATCTTTACAGGCAAAAATTTTAAGAGTTTTACAAGAAAAAGAAATAGAACGATTAGGTGGAACCTCTCCTATTAAAGTAGATGTAAGAATTATTGCAGCAACAAACAAAGATTTAGAAAGAATGGTAGTAGAAGGAACATTTAGAGAAGATTTATACTATAGATTAAATGTAATACCTATACACATACCACCCCTTAGAGAAAGACGAGAAGATATTCCTGTATTGGTTTACTATTTCCTAGATAAATTTAATAAAACCTATGGAAAAAAATTAACAATATCTAAAAAACTAATAGATTTATTTATCCAATATGAGTGGCCAGGAAATGTTAGACAATTGCAGAATACAATAGAAAGAATGGTAATTTTAGCAAAATCTCCCGTTTTAGATGTAAAAGACCTACCATCTGATTTAAAAAATAAAATGTTATCTTCAAAAAACAAAGAAATTTTAATAAAAAATGAAAAATCTGTAGAAAGACAACTTCCTAAAACTGTAGAGCAATTAGAAAAAGAAGCAATTATTAAAGCACTTGAAGAAAGTAATTATGTAATAAAAAATGCTGCCAAAATACTTGGAATGACCCCTAGACAAGTAAGATATAGAATAGAAAAGTATAACATTCCTCTTAAAAAGTAGCTTTTGAAGACAAAGACTTATAAATCTCAAAGTTTTCCAAAGCTGACCCAGATTCTAAACTTTCTTCTGCCAGCTTTGTAGCTTTAGAAATATCACCTTCAAGTCCGTAAGCATAGATAAGAAGACCTGCTGTTATTATAGCCCAGTCCTTAAAAGGATTATCCTCATTTTTTAATATTGATAAACAAATATCTGCATTTTCTTCAACAGATAATCCTCTAGATAAATCTATTTTTTCTTTTAAATCCCGTGGAACTATAGATATAGAAAATATTTTACTAGTGTAAACCTTTGTCTCTTTATTAGGAAATGGTTCAATACCTCCCTCTAAACCTCTTACAACAAAAATATCTTTAAAACCATTATAGAAAGCAAGTTGTATATATTTATCTATAAAATTGGAATGAGCGACTCCTATTAATACTTTAGTTGTTTTAAAAGGATTTAAAATTTTCTCTACAGTATTTAAATAGCTTCTAAGACCATATTCTTGTCTTTTAGGAAGAAGTCTGTAAAGTTTTGGATTTAGAAATTTTTGATGGTAAAAAGCAAAACCAGCAAGCTCTAAAGCTTTTAATATATCATCTGTAAACGATAAGTAAGAACACCCCATAGCATTTAATATCTCATGGTATGTAATACCAAACTTTGATGGAACCTTTTCAGCACCATGCCCAACTATTTTTGCACCTGCTCCAGAAGCTATAAATATTGCCGAAGGAAGGATATGGATACTTCTATTTTTTCCATCATAACCAACAGCTAAATCTACAGGTATTAAATCTCCAGTTTCTATAAAATTTGTTTCTTCTTTTAGAGAATCTAAAAAAGCAGACAACTCTTCAAGAGTCGAATGTTTCATTCTCATTGCAGACCAAAATGCACCTATCTGTATATCAGTAATACTTAAATCTAATAACCTTTTATTAGCTTCGTAAGCTTCTTCATATGTTAAATCTTTTGCTTTTTCTTTACCTACCCCTACTTTCTTTAATATTTCTATCATTAAATTCACCTTAATTTCTAAAAATAAACTTTTTAGCTTTTATATAAGGCAATAAGTATGCCAACACCAAAAAGTTAAACTTTAATCAAATAGAGTACTCAAACTTACAAAATTGTATTTACAAATTTGTTAACAAGAAAATTTAAAACAAAAGGAATTATAGATAAAATCTATAGGAATATATTTGGCATAAATCTTGTTTAAATAAACAGGAATAAAAATTTTTTAAGGAGGAGTATTATGAAAAAAATTGAGGCTATAATTAAGCCTTTCAAGTTAGATGAGGTTAAAGAAGCTATTTCTGAACTTGGTAATTTTGGTATGACCATTACAGAGGTAAAAGGATTTGGAAGACAAAAAGGACATACTGAGCTTTATAGAGGAGCAGAGTATGTAATTGATTTTTTACCTAAAATCAAAATAGAAATAGTTGTAGATGATGACATGGTAGAAAAAGTTGTAGAAGCAATTTCTGAATCTGCAAGAACAGGTAAAGTTGGTGATGGAAAAATATTTATAATTCCTATCGAAGATGCGATAAGAATTAGAACAGGAGAAAGAGGAGAAGTTGCTTTATAATAAAAGTTTCGTGAAAAGAAAAAATCATAAAGGAGGTTTTAGTATGAAGAAAAAAATAACAGCATTACTTGCAGGATTAGCACCTGCCTTAGCTTTTGCTGAAGAAGCAAAGCTAGACACAGGTGATACTGCATGGATGATTACTGCTACCGCTTTTGTTGTTTTAATGACTGTCGGTGGATTAATTCTGTTTTATGGCGGTATGACTAGATTTAAAAACATCGTAAACACTGTAATGATGGTTTTAATGGCTTATGCAGTAGCAATTGTTGTTTGGTTTTTATGGGGATATTCTTTAGCATTTACAGAAGGACCTATGAATGCTATTGTTGGTGGGTTAAGTAAATTCTTAATGGCTGGAGTTGATTATAAAACTCTATCTGGAACTTATCCTGAGTGGGTATTTGCTACTTTCCAATCAACTTTTGCAGCAATTACTATAGCACTCGCAGCAGGTGCAGTTATTGAAAGAATGAAGTTTTCTACTTGGCTTATTTTTGTTGTTTTATGGTTAACTTTTGTTTATGCTCCAATTGCCCATGTTGTTTGGGGTGGTGGATTTTTATTTGAAGCTGGAGCTTTAGACTTTGCTGGTGGAACAGTTGTTCACATCAATGCAGGGGTAACAGGATTAGTATTAGCAATTCTTCTTGGAAAGAGAAAAGATTACGGAAAAGCAGCTATAGTTCCATCTTCAGTTGTTTTAACTGCTTTAGGAGCAGGTTTACTTTGGTTTGGATGGTTCGGATTTAATGCTGGTTCTGCATTTGGAGCAAATGAAGTTGCAGGTGTAGCATTACTCACAACAAACTTAGCAACCGCTGCAGCAGTAATTTCTTGGGTAATGATGGAATGGATTACAGCTAAAAAACCAACTTTACTTGGTGCAGCATCTGGAGCAATTGCTGGACTTGTAGCAATCACTCCAGCAGCAGGTTTTGTTAATGCTACAGGAGCATTAATTATTGGTCTTGTTGCAGGAGTTGTTGGTTGGTTTGGTGTTTATGTATTAAAGAAAGCCCTTGGATATGATGACTCTTTAGATGCTTTTGGGGTTCACGCTATGGCAGGAATTTGGGGAGCTATAGCAACAGGATTTTTCGC